>JAZDJJ010000074.1:0-10803 GCA_043804035.1 Bacteroidota bacterium | reverse complement strand
AGTATGGCACAGCAAACAACAACTTGTTGATCAATTAACGGAATACATCAAGACATATAACGAAACAAGAATGAACCCGTTTAAATGGACTTATAATGGCAAAAAGCAAAAGTAAATGAACTTAGAAATCTTTACACTAGCAAAACCGCCAACAACACCTTGTTGCAAGTACAATAAATTTAATTCGTATTTTGATGGTAAGTACCAGTCGCCATAAGTAATACCATTAACCGTTACTGAATAATCAGCACAAACCTTTGCGGCAAAATTTCCTGTTTGGTTATCGCTGATTTGTGTGGCTACTATCATAGCGGTATTCATTGCAACAGCATTCAATCCATCGCCTAAAGCACCAGTATATCTATTTGTTCCGTTATACCACCGTATTCCTGAGCTTTGGTCAACTGTGGCAGCTATTAAACCATGCTGTCCATTATCATAGACATAAAATACAATACCACCACCGTAGCTTTCGCCAATGGTATGAACAGTGTAACCTCCGGTTGCACCAGTTGCACCCTGTGGACCTGTTGGACCCTGTGGACCTGTTGCTCCTGTTGCTCCCTGCGGACCTGTTGTTCCTATTGCTCCTGTTTCTCCTGTTGCACCTATTGTTCCTTGCGGACCTGTTGCACCAGTGGTTCCTGTTTCTCCTATTGCTCCTGTTGTTCCCTGCGGACCTGTTGTTCCTATTGCTCCTGTTTCTCCTGTTGCACCTATTGTTCCTTGCGGACCTGTTGCACCAGTGGTTCCTTGCGGACCTGTTGCTCCATCAATTCCGTTTGTTCCTGCTGCACCAGTTGCACCAGCTGCTCCAGTTAAACCAGTTGCACCTGCTGCTCCGTCAACACCATTTGTTCCGTTTGTTCCTGCTGCACCAGTTAAACCAGTTGCTCCTGCTGCTCCGTCAACACCATTTGTTCCGTTTGTTCCAGTTGCACCTGCTGCTCCGTCAACACCATTTGTTCCGTTTGTTCCTGCTGCACCAGTTAAACCAGTTGCACCAGCTGCTCCAGTTAAACCAGTTGCACCAGCTGCACCCTGTGGACCTGTTGGACCCTGTGGTCCTGTTGCTCCTGTTGCTCCCTGCGGACCTGTTGTTCCTATTGCTCCTGTTTCTCCTGTTGCACCAGTGGTTCCTGTTTCTCCTGTTGCTCCTGTTGTTCCCTGCGGACCTGTTGCTCCTGTTGCTCCTGTTGCTCCTGTTTCTCCTATTGCTCCTGTTGTTCCTTGCGGACCTGTTGCACCATCAATTCCATTTGTTCCTGCTGTACCAGTTGCACCAGTTGCACCAGCTGCTCCGTCAACACCATTTGTTCCGTTTGTTCCTGCTGCACCAGTTGCACCAGTTGCACCAGCTGCTCCAGTTAAACCAGTTGCACCAGCTGCTCCAGTTAAACCAGTTGCACCAGTTAAACCAGTTGCACCTGCTGCTCCAGTTAAACCAGTTGCACCAGCTGCTCCTGTTAAACCAATTGGGCCTTGTGGGCCAGGAGTTCCGTTTGCACTAAACAAAGCATACGGTACGCTCATTAGCTCATTTGTACCAGCAATGGTGTAAGCAGTTCCGCCTGTTGGGTCGGTTTCGGTTTTAATAAAATAAGGTCCAGCCGCCCAATTAATAGCAGAAAATGTGCCTGTAACAGGAGTTCCTGTTCCAATTTCTAAACTTACTAAACCATTAGCATTAGTGCTTGGTGTTTGCGTTTCTACATATACAGCTGTACCCGTTGATGTACCTTGCAATACACTTATTCGCATACCAACCGGAACTGATGTTATTAATGCATTACTACTGTTGCGAATTACGGCTTGGTAACTCATCTTTTGCGGCGCTTGTGCAAACACAGTTGCAGATACCACGATTGCTGCTAAAATAAATAATTTTTTCATAATTTTTAATTTTTAATAATTTTAAATGTGATAATTTCTTTTTCTTTATTGTTGTCAATTACTTTTAAAAAGTAAGTTGCAGGAATAAGATTACTCATAACAATATTCATTTCATTACTTTCAATTTTTTTGTTTTCTAAAAGTTTTCCATCAATATCATAAATCTGATAAATTAGATTTTCTATTTTGTATTTTTCTATTTTTAATTTTACAAAATCAATTGCTGGATTTGGATAAGCAGAACAATTAAGAACAATTCCTTTGGCTTCTTTAATCTCCGTTACAATTGAAATCTCATAAGGTTGTTGTACGCCTTGCGCCATAAAGCCGTTTGTCCCTGCGGTTGTGGTATAAACAATTTGTCCAACAGAATAACTCACGGACCCTCCGCTGCCCGAAGCGTTACCACCTGTGGAGAGAACAGTTTCTTGTGCTTGTAATCCCGTTAGTCCTAATCCTAACAAAAATACAATACTTAATTTTATTTTTTTATACTTCATATGTAACCTCCTTTTTAAATTAATTGACAAATATATATTAAATTTTCTAATCACACAACAAATATAAAAATTATTTTCACACACAAATGTAAAAATTATTTTTATATGAATAAATGTGATTTTTATATTGATGTAGAGTATTGGTCAAAATACCGGGTTTCTTTTTCGGCATCAGAAAAAACCCGAAAAAAAGTTTCTTCACTTTGTAGTGATAAAATGTCTTTTATCAATGTTGCTATTTCAATGGCTTTCTCTTCTGGTCGCATCGTTCTGTGATTGAATTTCCATTCCATTTCTTTTAAGTAGTAAATAAGATTTTGTTTGAATACACCGTGATACTTAAACATTTGCTCTTTTGCCCATCCCCAGAAATTTTCCATCCCATTCACATGCACATTTCCTTGTACATATTGTTCTTTTCCGTGCTCTACAAAACGATGAATATATCCTTTATGTACCAATCCTTTGTATGAACTAAATTCATCCGTCATTACATTACTTTTTTCCGTTACTTTTTTCTGAATAATTGCTTCTATTTGAGTGTTAGAAAAATCGCCTAACAACTCTATCACCACTCGTCCTGCTCGCTGTTTAATACCAAATACAGGTGTTTTATCTGTTCCGCGACCACGACCTACATATCTCTTTCTATACTTCTTGTTTCGTTTATGATTTGTGCCTCCAAAATAACTTTCATCACATTCTACTGTTCCTTGTAATTTCTGCTCACTATTACTAACCTTCACAAGTGTTTCGCGAATCAAATAATATATACTCAATATACTCCTGTACCGATGACGGAACAATCTGGCTGTGCGTAATGCACTCCAGTCCAAACAAAATCCCATCACAGTATCCGCTACAATCTGCAAATGCGACTGCTTTGCCAAAACTTTTTTACCAAACTTTTTTCCATATCGCTTACATTTTCTTCGTCTATCTGATAACTTGTATAACTTTGTTCTGACTTTACAAAACGGACATAATAAGTTGCCACCAATGGCTAATAAATCGTGCTGATTTTCATTTCTCAAAATCAGCACGATAAAATTTGTATCTATCATAAAGAGTAATTATGTTTCAGAGAACAAAATTAGTCCATTTCCGGAACATAATCCCCTATAAAAATTATTTTCCAACCAAAAGTTTTATAGAAGAAATATCTTGAACAATCTTAATAAAAATTCGCACTTACTGCTAACGGCCCGGCGATTGCTTTTCGGTGGCGACTTTCACCACAAAACTTTCTACAAAGTTAAACATTTTTTCAATTATCAACATCACTGTCATACGAGCCACTGTCCCGTCACTGAAAGCAAACGCCTGTTAGCGATTGTCCATCATTTTGTCAAAGTTTTGTCGGCCTTTTCGGATATATTCGATTATTTGTTCAGGTGTCAAGTTTGCGATTTCAGAGTTAATTTTGTCTCTTATTTCTCGCATCATTTTTACGCAGTCAAATTTCTTTTTAGTCTTCATAATTTATTAAGTCTTTTGGTGAGCGAATTTCAATTGCATGGTATCCATTTTTTATGTTAATCGCATTATATCCACGTATTCATTGTATATTTACGATATGTTTAAAATTCCAGCTTACTAATATATCAACCAGATTTATTGTTGCAGTTGCTATATGAATACAATCATTAAAACTTGTTTGTCCTACGACCTTTTCTTTTATATATTCTGAAGCAAGAATAATTGATTCATCAGTCACAGAGACAAGCTCAAAGTTGAATATTTGTAAATCTTTAAGCAATGTCTTAACATTATTTGGGGCATTCATCAACTCTCTTTCTGTCAAGTCAGATAATACTAATTGATAGTGTCCTTCTATTATTTTTTTAAATAATAATTTTGTGTCTATTGAGAATACACTATCAAAGTACCATCCAATTACTGATGTGTCACTGTATATTCTTAATTTTTTCATATTTGTTTCTATCTTTAGACAAAATTACAAAAATAATCAAAATCAACCAAATATTTCTGTTTTTTTATGGCTTACCGCTAACGACCTGCAGATTGGCGTAGGCGGAGCTTTGTAGCACTACCTTGTCAAGTAACTTTTCTTCCAACCAAAAGTTTTATAGAAGAAAATAAAAAAAATATTTTTTTCGGTTTTATTGAAAAATATTTTACCGATGTTTTTTCATTCACGGATTCAGGTAATAATTAGTTTTTTCATAATTTGATCCTCCTGATAATTTAAGTTTTAGTTTCAGGACTTACGCAAGAAATATTACGAAAGTCATTTTTTTAGTAGTGGTTCTTTATTGAGATGGCGGATCAAGTCCGCCATGACGAACTAAGGAGATAATTGATTGAGATGACGGGTCAAAGCCCGCCTTTCTTTGCGGCTTTGCGTCTTGGCGAGAGGAGATAATTGGACGAACTAATGAGATAATTTCTTTTTCTTTTGTCTTGAAAAATATTGACAATCTCTTGCTCTCATAAAAAGTTACATTTTGAGTATGCTCTTTCATTTGTCGCTTTGAACTTTTTAATGTACTGGTGAGTAAACTCAGAAAGAACCAATCTTCCGCTTATCTCTGCCTGTTCGGCAAGAATTGTATCCCAATTTTCTGTTCCTTTCCACAACATTTTTTTTAATTGAGTCATAGTTTCCATATTACTCCGCGTAAGTTTTTCTGCCAGTGAATTTATGGCATTGTCAAGTTCTGTGACTGATGGAAAAATATCTGCATACAATCCTTTTTCTCTTGCCCAGTTTGCCGTTTTCCATTCAATAGGATTTATTGTGAGTGCAGCGAAAGCAGAGTTGCCAATTTTTCTTTCCACTGCCGGACCAATCATAAAAGGTCCGATTTGCAGAGCAAGTTCACTCAAACGAATTGAAGCATCCTGCACTGCCAGTGTATAATCTGCTGCTGCCGCAAGTCCAACACCTCCACCTACTGTTTTTCCTTGCACCCGTGCAATCACAAACTTTGGTACTTTGCGAATAGCATTTATCATTAGTGCAAAGTCAGCAAAAAATTTTTTTCCTTCTTCAAAATTTTTTATACCAATGAGTTCGTCAAACGATGCTCCTGCACAAAATGTTTTATCGCCTTCGCTTTTCAGAATGATAACTTTTACTTTCGGATTATTTCCTGCTAAAAAAATTTCTTCGGCAAGTTTTCTGAGAATTTCTCCCGGCAATGAATTGCTTTGTGGGTGAAAAAAGATAACGGTGGCAATACCGTTTTGAATTATTGATGATACTTTTCCTTTCATAATTTTTAAAGATATACTTTTTACTTATTTTATTACATTTGCCAACTTTATTAAGTTTGAATAAACATGAAAGTTTTTAATATTATTGTTCTCGCCAAACAGGTTCCCGATACAAGGAATGTTGGCAAAGATGCCATGAAAGCAGATGGCACAGTGAATAGATCGGTTTTACCTGCCATATTTAATCCTGAAGATTTGCATGCGCTTGAACAGGCACTTAATATCAAGGATAAATTTCCGAAAAGTACAATTACATTGCTAACGATGGGTCCTGTTCGTGCTGCAGAAATTATTCGTGAAGGTTTTTATCGCGGTGCTGATGATGGAATACTTCTTACTGACCGTGCTTTTGCCGGTTCCGATACACTTGCCACTTCTTACGCTCTTGCTTGTGCAATAAAAAAAATAAAAAAATTTGATATCATCTTATGCGGAAGACAAGCAATTGACGGTGATACTGCACAGGTTGGTCCTCAGGTGGCAGAGAAATTAGGTATTCCGCAAATTACTTATGCAGAAGAAATTATTTCTGTTTCTGATGAAAAGATTGTTGTAAAACGCAGATTGGAACATGGTGTTGAAATTGTTGAAGGACACTTGCCATTACTTATTACTGTTAATAGTTCTGCACCAGCATGCAGACCGAGAAATGCAAAGTTCCTCATGAAATACAAACACGCAAATACATTGAGCAAGCGGCAAGAGAACGATGATGATTCTCTGACAAACAATGATTCGCCTTCATATCTTACGATTAATGAATGGAGTGTAAATGATATAGAATGTGATAGCAAACAACTTGGATTAGAGGGTTCGCCAACAAAAGTGAAAAAGATTGACAACATTGTATTTCAATCTAAAGAATCAATGCGGTTTGAAGATAAGGATGAGGATATAAATATTCTGATGAAGGAATTGATTGCATCACATATTATCGGATAAAATAAAAGTGTAATAATCTTTTTACAATATGAATAATGTCTGTGTTTATTGTGAATTGGGAGAAGAAAAAATTTCTGATGTCAGTTTTGAACTTCTCACGAAAGGTCGCAGCATTGCCAGCCAATTGAACTGTCATCTTGAAGCACTGCTGATTGGACATAATCTTGAAAGTTTTGAGAAAGAAATATTCCAATACGGAGTAGATATTCTTTATACTGCCGATGATTCTCGTCTCGCTCCTTATTCCACTTTGTCTCATGCTTCAATAATGACAAAACTTTTTCGGGAACAAAAACCTCAGATTGCATTGTTAGGAGCAACGACTATCGGACGCGATTTGGGACCACGTGTTTCTTCTGCACTGAAAAGCGGACTTACCGCTGATTGCACTGAACTAAAAATTGGCAATCATGAAGAACATAATAATACTTACAAAGATCTCCTTTACCAGATAAGACCTGCTTTTGGTGGAAACATTATCGCAACCATCATTAATCCTAATCACAGACCGCAGATGGCAACGGTAAGAGAAGGAGTAATGAAAAAAACAATTTATAATCAACATCACGAAGGGAAAGTTGTGAAATTAGATGTGAACAAATATGTTGACGATACATGCTTTGTTGTAAAAATCATTGAACGTCATTTAGAAAAATCCAAAATCAATATCAAAAATTCACCAATAATTATTTCGGGCGGTTTTGGTATCGGTTCAGCAGAGAATTTTCAGTTGTTGTTTAAACTTGCTTCTGTGATTGGTGGCGAAGTAGGTGCCTCACGTGCAGCGGTGGATGCAGGTTTCGCAGAACACGCCAGACAAGTAGGACAAACAGGAGTAACAGTTCGCCCTAAACTTTACATTGCCTGCGGAATATCCGGACAAATACAACATCTTGCCGGTATGCAGGGATCCAGTATCATCATTTCTATCAACAACGACCCAAATGCTCCTATTAATAAAATTGCAAATTATGTGATTGTCGGTAAAGTTGAAAATGTGATTCCAAAAATTATCAAGCATTACAAGGAAAACACAAAATGAATTTGTTTGAGCGAAGATGATGAAATACTTCCCGACAATAGGATACTACATTTTGTCTTTTCAATGCATCGTACAAGCAATAGTAGCCACACTCACTTTGGTTCCTGGAACATCCAGAATTTTATGTGCGCAGGATTCAAGAGTTGCACCAGTGGTTACTACATCATCTACCAGAAGAATATGTTTGTCCTGAAGTTTTTTTGGTTGAGTTATTTTGAAGATGGATTCCACATTCTTCCATCGTGCAAATCGTGATTTTTTGGTTTGCGTTTCAGAAGAATATGCGCGAATTAGTAAATCATTTTCATTTTCTATTTCTAAACTTTTAGAAAGTCCGTGAGCAAATGTTTCGCTTTGATTGTATCCACGTTTTTTGAGTTTCTCAGGGTGTAGCGGAACAGGAATGATTATATTCATTCCTCTAAAAAGCGGAGATGATTTTAATTCATTGCCATAATATTTTCCAATAGAAACACCGATTTCTTTTTTCCCTCTGTATTTCAATTGATGGATTAAGTGTTGAACTTTTCCACCTTTCAAAAAACCATATAACGATGTAGCAGAAAAAATATCAACTCTACCCCAGAATAGTTTCATCACCGGATTATTGGTATAAAAATGAAAATTGGTTTTCGGTAGATGGTACAAACAATATAGGCAGATACATTCTTCGCTTTTGTATAAACTTTTTCCACAGGAAAAACACACCTTGGGGAAAATAAGTGAAAGGAAATCTGATATCATATAGCGATTGATATGAAGAACTTATTTTACAATATCCTTAAGGGCGGTTCCAAAAATTGCCGTTATCAGTTTTTCATTTAAAAAAAATAACATAACAACTATAGAAAAGACAAAAATAGTATTTTTGTGGCATATAAAAAAACAAAATACTTGTAGTGAGCTTGCCGAACTATATGTCAAGTAAAAAACAATCGTCGCGGGGATTTTTTGATGAGTACGAGCGATTAGAAAAGCTCAGTAACCTCAATGACCCATTGGAAAAACTGAGCAGTAAAATTAACTTTGAGATGTTCCGGAAAACGCTAGATAAAATTTATCAGAAAACGGAGCGTAAAAGCAAAGCTGGCGCAAAACCGTATGATTATGTATTGATGTTCAAAGTAATTATTTTACAACGGTTATACAATTTATCAGATGAACAAATGGAATTTCAGATTAATGACCGTTTAACTTTTCAACGATTTATAGGATTAGAATTTAGTCATAATGTTCCTGACACCAATACAATATGGACATTTAAAGAAAAATTAAAGAAAAATAATAATGAGAGAAAATTATTTGATTGTTTTTACAAAGAATTAGAAAAACAAAAGTTGATAATGTCAGAGGGGAAAATGGTAGATGCAAGTTTTCATGAAGTTCCTCGTCAGCGCAACAGCAGAGAAGAAAACAAAACCATAAAAGAAGGCGAAACACCAATTACTTGGAAAGAAGAAAAGCAGAAACACAAACTAATGCATAAGGATAGAGATGCTCGTTGGACCGAGAAAAATAATCAAACATACTACGGATATAAAAACCATGTAAAAGCTGATTTGGGAAGCAAGTTGATAGACAACTACACTATAACTGATGCAAGCGTACATGATTCACAAGCATTAGAAACATTACTTTCTGAAAAAGATAAAGGGCAATCGTTATACGCAGATAGTGCTTACACAGGTGAAAAACAAGAAACAACGATTAACAAAGCAGAAATGGTAAATAAAGTACACGAGAAAGGATACAAAAACAAACCGCTTACTGAGGCACAAAAAGAAAGCAATAAAAACAAATCAAAATACAGAGCGCGTGTAGAACATATTTTTGGATTTATGGAAAATAGCATGCACGGAAGTTATATGCGAATTATAGGAATAGCGAGGGCGCGAGTAGTTATCGGATTAACCAATCTAACTTATAATATTTGCAGAGCAGTACAACTCAATCTCTCAAGGGCGAGGTGTGCCCAAACGGTAAAATCAAACAGTTGTTAACAAAAAAGCAAAAAAAATGAATAATTCTATTGTAAAAAAAAACGAAAAAAATAGATTGAAAAAATAAAAATGGAAAAAAAAATTATTCAAAAAAATTTTGAAAATCTTATCACGGATGAAAGGGATTTTATGAAAAATGTATTTTTGGAACTGCCCTATAAGATTGCTTCGGTTGTAACCTCCCTCGCAATGACGTATTCCGTTTGCGTAACATCAGTTACTTAATGTATTTTTGTAATTCTTCCTCTAATGCCTGACCTCGGAGATTTTTTGCAATGATAATTCCATTTGCATCAATCAGCATACTAGCGGGGATAGAACTTATGTTATATGTTTTTGCTGCTTCGCTGTACCACCATTTAAGATCGCTCACATGATTGGTCCAGAAAAGATTATCTTTTTGAATAGCGTTCATCCATGCCTGTTTATTATTGTCAAGCGACACGCTGTATATTTCAAAACTTTTTGTCTCTTTAAATTTTTGGTAAACGGCAACAATATTCGGATTTTCTATTCTGCATGGTCCGCACCATGCAGCCCAAAAATCAACAAGAACTATTTTTCCTCTGAGAGAAGATAGAGCAATTAGTTTTTTATCCGTGTTCGGAAGATTTATTTCGGGAGCTATGTCGCCGATTTCTAATCCAACTTTTGGTCCTTGCTGATGGGAAATAACTCCCTGTGACGAAAAGATAATCAATGTGATTGCGATAAGAATTTTTTTCATAGTGGTATAAGATATTTATTTCTTGAGTTTTGAAGCGTTTTGGTAAAATATTGATAATGTAAAATTAATACACATTGCTGTAGTTTTTAAAAATTATTTTCTGATTACTCACACCGTGTTTTTGCTTTTCGTATGAGGATACGTAACTTTTGCTGTTAGCAAGCTTTGAATAAAAATAATGTAACAACAAAACAGAAAACACAAAAATAATTATTTTCCTTTACAAATTGTTTTTGATTTTTATGCGGTGAGTGGTGTAGAAATTAAAGAGTTAAAATTATTTTATAGATTTAAAAATAAGTTGTAATATTATTTGCTTGTGTAGTAAAATATAATCTTTAACACTTTTTCAAATGAAAAATATATTTTATCTGATAATTTTTATTCTGTCTCATAATATATTATTCGGACAGAATATTTTGATTAGCAATCAATATAATCCTAATGAACCCTCCATTA
>JAZDJJ010000073.1:0-20489 GCA_043804035.1 Bacteroidota bacterium | reverse complement strand
GCGGGCTTTGACCCTCCATCATTAGTTCGTCATGGCGGGCTTTGACCCTCCATCATTAGTTCGTCATGGCGGGCTTTGACCCGCCATCTATAAATCCTTTTTGATTTTTATCCCGTTTATTTGTAATTGAAAATTTTATGTAAGTTTGCCACAACTTAAGGGTAGTCCCAAAAATTGGTTTCGTCATTGCGACATGACTCGTATTGAGCTTGGTAATTGATCTTTGCCGAAATTTGCCGAAAATATTCGTTATTCAAATAGATTGCCACGAATTTATTTCGGGGTCCTAATGTTCGTCAATGAACAACACTATGGCAAGCCGCAGGGAATTATCAAGTTAAATACATGAATTTATTAGTGATAAGTAATAATGAATTTATTTTTTATGCCAATTCACATAGGAAATATTCTTAAGACGATAATAAAAGAAAAGCATGTTACTCCATCGGGACTTGCACTTAAATTGGGAGTTCATATAGTAACAGTAAGCCGAATGTTTCATTATCGTCACATGCATGCAAGTTTATTGATAAAGATTTCTCAGATATTAGGACATGACTTTTTCAAATACTATTCTCAGGATTTACGATTAGAAAAAACAGAAGAAGACAAACAAATAACCGAAATTAAAAAACAAATAGAGCAATTACAAAAAGAGAATGAATATTTATCAACTATTAACAATTTGCTTATGAGTGAAAAGAAAAAAAATTCCACATGAAACATATTTGATTACTTATTTTGAAATCACAACTCACCCCATATTAGATATTTTGTAGATTTGCCATCATTATTTAAATTCTGTGTCTACTACCACAAAGCATTACATTCCCGCCGTTTCTGCGTCAGCCATTATTGTAACGCTCGGTATTATTTTTGGTGATATCGGCACTTCTCCGCTTTATGTAATGAAAGCCATCATCGGAGCATCTACTATCAATAGTAATCTTGTTCTCGGTGGTGTTTCATGTATTTTCTGGACGCTTACTTTACAGACGACAATCAAATATGTAATTTTCACTCTTCGTGCCGATAACCGAGGAGAGGGAGGAATTTTTGCTTTGTACACGCTGGTAAAAAAAATGAAAAAATATTGGCTCATCATTCCGGCAATGATTGGAGGCAGCGCACTTATTGCAGATGGAATTTTAACTCCCGCAATTTCTGTTTCTTCTGCTGTGGAAGGATTGCGCGGATTAAATGATAACATCAATACTATTCCTATCGTTGTAATCATCCTCGTCGCATTGTTTTCCATTCAACAATTCGGCACAGTTTTTATTGGAAAATTTTTTGGCCCCGTAATGCTCTTATGGTTTGTGATGCTTGGGGTTCTTGGTTTTAGTGCTATTATAAAACAACCGGAAATAATAAAAGCAATCAATCCCTATTATGCTTATCATCTCTTGATTGAATATCCCGGTGGATTTTGGATTCTTGGTGCTGTTTTCCTCTGTACAACAGGAGCAGAAGGAATGTATTCTGATTTAGGACATTGCGGAAAAACAAATATACGGATTACATGGTCTTTAGTAAAAGTAATGCTCCTGCTGAATTATTTTGGACAAGGTTCATATCTATTACAGCATGAAGGTGGAATGCTGGGTAACACAAACCCATTTTATTCCCTGATGCCAAATTGGTTTATCATTCCCGGAATTATTATTGCCACTTGTGCCTCTATTGTTGCCAGTCAGGCATTGATAACAGGTTCTTTCACTATCATCAACGAAGCTATCCGTCTTAACTTTTGGCCTAAAGTAAAAATCGTTCATCCTTCAGAGTTTCGCGGACAGATGTATATTCCTTCAGTAAATTGGATGCTGTTTGTATGTTGTATAGGTGTAGTACTTTATTTTGGCGAATCATCTAATATGGAAGCTGCTTATGGACTTACTATTAATCTTGATATGCTGATGACATCCATGCTTTTGGTTGCTTTCATGATACTAAAAAGATATAATGCGTTTTTTATTATTTTATTTTTTGCCATATATGTTATTATAGAATATTCTTTTCTCATAGCCAATCTCGGAAAGTTTATTCATGGAGGATGGGTGAGTTTCATTATAGGTTCTGTACTGGTTACTATTATGTGGGTTTGGTTTCAGGCAAGAAAAATCCGCAATCGGTATTTGGAATTTATCAGGTTAGATAAATACATTCCTGCATTGTGCGACTTGAGTCGTGATACAAGTGTTCCGAAATATTCCACTCATCTTGTTTATCTCACTAGTGCTAATGATTTGCGAGAAATTGAGTCGGCTGTGGTACATTCCATTTTGGAAAAACGCCCCAAACGTGCTGATATTTACTGGTTAGTTCATGTGGATGTGGTCAATGAACCGTATCGTATGGAATATAAAGTTAATATTATTGCTCCCGAAGATGTTATCAGAATTGATTTCCGATTGGGATTCCGTGTGGCTCCACGTGTAAATCTGATGTTCCGCAAAGTAGTGGAAGATCTTCTAGCGAGTCAGGAAGTGGATGTGTCAAGCCATTACGAATCGCTCGGCAAACAGAATCTTGTAGGAGATTTTAGGTTTGTTGTAATAGAAAAATTTCTTTCTTATGAAAACGAATTACCCTTTTACGAAAAACTGATTATAGATACATATTTTATTTTAAAAGAAATCAGTTTATCAGATGAACGTGCTTTTGGTTTGGATATGGATACAGTAACATTAGAAAAAGTTCCTCTCATCATCAATCCTGTAAAATCATTGCCACTGAAAAGAATCAATTAATTTCCTTGTCCCCATTTATCAGGTGCTTCTCGCCATGATTTCAATAGGGCAATATCTTTTTGGGTAATCACATTTTTTTTGAGTGCTTCTTTGGTGAGTGTTTCGTAATCGCAAAGATTAAACACGGGGCATTTTTCTTTCTTGAACGCAGTAGAAGCAATAGTAAAATTGTAAGTAAAAATAGAAATCATTCCTTTTACGATGCATCCTGCATTACGCAAGGAACTCACAGCTTTTAAGCTGCTTTTTCCTGTAGAAATAAGATCTTCAATGATAACAACTTTTTGTCCAACGCCCACCACTCCTTCAACAAGATTTGCAAGTCCATGCACTTTAGCTTCGGCACGTACATAACAAAAAGGTAAATTCATTGCTTCGGCAACGAGCGCACCAATGGCAATTCCTCCTGTGGCAACTCCAGCAATTACATCCGGCTTACCATATTTGTCATTGATAACTTTGATAAAATGATCACGTAGAAAAGAACGTATCTTAGGATATGAGAGTGTTCTTCTATTATCGCAATAAATTGGTGCCTTCCAGCCCGATACCCATACAAAAGGTTTGTACGGTTGTAATTTTATTGCTTTAATTTGCAAAAGATATTCTGCAATCTTAATTGCAAGTTTACGATTATATAACATAAAAAGTTTTTAATACAAATGTATAAAGTTTTTTGTGGCGAAAAACGGATATTATTGACAGATAAGTCAATACAGAGTGAAAATAGGATTATTAAATATATTTCATGTAAAAAATTATTTGCTGATTATACGGATTTTTACAGAGGGAAAGAAGAATGTATTCAGTTTGTTTCAAATAATCTTAATAATTTATGGAATAATTTTCTCTCCATGTTTACTGTGATTGAAGCAGCAGGCGGATTTGTGAAAGATGAAAAAGAAAAACTATTAATGATTTACCGAAACAGTCATTGGGATTTGCCAAAGGGAAAAATTGAAAAGGGCGAGAAGATTGAAGATGCTGCCATGCGTGAAGTGAAAGAAGAATGTGGAATCAGTGATTTGAAAATTATCAGACATCTAAACGAAACGTATCATATTTATCAACTACATAGAACGAACACAATCAAAAAAACATTTTGGTTTGAAATGTACTGTGAGAATTGTGAATTAACTCCACAGACCACCGAAGGAATTACGGAAGCAAAATGGATGAATAAAAAAGATGTTCAACATATATTACCATTGGTCTATCCATCCATCAGAGAGATAGTTTTAGAAAATTATAAATAATTTTTATTTTTTCTTTTTGATTTGATAAAACAACGGCTCAATGCTGGCAGGATTATCTGCTGGTGCTTTAAAAATATTTCCTTTCATATCTATGAGATAGTAAGTAGGAACTGTGAGTACATTGTAATCCTTTTTTATTTTCGGATAATTGGTGCAGTACAAAAATGTCCAGTCCTTTTCGTTTTTATCGGGATTAATTTTTGGATTTTTGTCAAGAAATTTTTTCATCAAATCAAATTTTTTATCCAACGAAATACTGACGAAAGCAATTTTTCCTCCGTACAATTTTTTTAGTTCCGGTATGAGCATCATTTCCTGTATGCAGGAAATACACCACGATGCCCAAAACATTACATACACATATTTGCCTTTAAAATCATAGAGAGAAATCATTTTCCCTTTTTCGTCGGGCAACAAAAACTCAGGAGATTTGGTTCCAACTTTCATACAAGTTATTTTTTTTAGAAGATTACTTGCTGTCCTTCTATTCATTTCGCTTTTACATTCTTTAGAAGCCAGATTAAGAATAGTTTGAATATGATTTTGTTTGTAGTCGGGAATATACATTGCTTTTGAAAGTGCTTTCAGTACGACTGATTCCTGTATAGTATCGTCCTCCAATTTATTTTGTTTGATATCATATAGCAACGTAGAAAAAGTTTCTTTGACATTTACATCTTCCATCATTTTTTTTGTCGTAACGAAATAATTTACCGTTTGAGAAAAAAACTGATTAAAGAAATCCATGTATTCATAATTATTTAATTGAAACGATTTTCCTTCTATGTAATTAACAAAGATTTTTTTTCTGTCCTGCAAAGTAATATTCCCTTCAAGAGAAGCAAATGTGTACTCAATATAATTATTAAGATATGGTTTATTGTAAGGTGAATATTTTTGTTTGGAAAGCATTTTCATAGTATCAATTTTTCCGAATATCAAATTTGATTTGCTCAAAAAGAAATTGCGATGATATTCAAGAAATGCTTCATAACGGCTGTCAAAGTCGGCAATAAGGAAATTAAGATCTGTGGAATCCAAATTTTTAAATTCTATTTCAACAGTAACAGGAATGCTGAGTGTTTGCACAGCATCGGAGTCCTTTTTCAACACATCCACTTCATAAGTTTTTCCCGGTTCTACATACAATTCTGCTTTGGCATTTTCAACCATCAAAAAAAGATAAGTAGTGGAAGAAATAAAAAATGACAAATTAAAATTTCCATTGGCATCAATAGAACTTGAATCAATCTCTTTTTCGGTATAAGAAATATAATCATCATAAGTCATTGCATAAATATAATTGTTCCTGTTTTCTCCCATTTCGGAGAGATAACTTTTGTCTACTTTCCCTTTTATGGTAACAGATTGAGAAAGGCATAAGGTATTAAGAGATAAGATAAAAGAAATAAGAACGGTTTTTGCTCTGACATTTGATATTCGGCATTTGATAAATGGTAAATAAAACGTTAAGGATGCTGATTTTTTATGATTGAATAAAATTTTTATATAATTATCTGTGTTCATCATAATCATCTGCGTTTCATTGCGTTTTGAGAGAATAAATTTTTTCTGATAGCAGATGGAACGAACTTGCTTACATCACCTCCGTGGCTAATAATATCTCTCACTATGGTGGACATGATGGCTGAATATTCTAAAGAAGAAAGGATGAAAATGGTTTCTATTTCTGGAGCCATAGTTTTATTCATTTGAGCAATCACACGTTCAAATTCAAAATCGGCAGAAGTACGGATTCCGCGTAAAATATAATTTGCTTTTACTTTTTTACAGAAATCAACAGTGAGTCCATTAAAAATTTCTACTTCAATTTTTTTTTCATCTGCAAAAGTTTTTTCTATCCATATTTTTCTTTTTTTTAGAGTAAAGAAACTTTTTTTAGTAGCGTTTTGTCCAACAGCAATAATAATTTTATCAAACAGCGATAATGCCCTGCGTACAATGTCTTCGTGTCCCAGAGTGATGGGGTCAAAGGAACCGGGGAAAACTGCAATTTTCATTTGTTCATATTTATTTTTTGGATTATCAAATGTACATGAAAAAATTTATTTAATACACAGACAAATAAAAATCAAAAATGACTCATAGAAGAAAAATACTAAAATTCACTGTTCCATAATTTCTCGTTTCTGTCAGTTGTTTTATCTCTGAAAAATTTATTTCGGTGGAATGTTCCACTATCAGCATCCCGTTTTCTGTTATTAAATTTTTTTCAAATACTAATGCAGGAATACGTTCTATATTTTGTAATTTGAAAGGAGGATCGGCAAAGATGATATTGAATGTATCTGTACATAAATTCAAAAACTTAAATACATCCATACTTACAACACGAATGTTTTCAAATCCAAATTCCTGAGATTTTTTTTTGATAAAGTTACAGCAGTTCGGATTTTTTTCAATTGATGTGATGTGTTTGCAACCTCTTGATGCAAATTCGTAACTGATAGATCCGCTTCCACTAAAAAGATCTAACACAGTCATATTTTCAAAATCAATTCTATGTTGAAGAATATTAAACAATGCTTCTTTAGCAAAATCAGTCGTAGGGCGAATACCAGAGTTATTTAAAATGTGAAACTGTCTGCTTTTATGAGTACCACCGATTATACGCATATCTTACAAAATATAAATTGAGGTCTCTGCACTTTTGAGAATTTATTTGTTGTTTGTATTTTGATTTCTCGTTGGTTATCTTATGATAGATACTGAACAAACAAACTCCAAAACTGATGCGAAGAAATTTCATCAAACTTGTAACTATAATTGAATCCCTCAGGTCGCGATGCAAAACGAACATTTCTAATGTAATTGTAAAGCAAAGAATGAATGCCCGAAATTTTGTCTATATGTCCTGACAAAACAAGTTCAGTTGAATCAGAATTTAGTTTCATCTGTTCAAAAATAAAAAACAAGTAATAAGCAACATCTTCAGGATTTTGATAGGGGAATGTATTGCAAAACATAAGTTCACTTCCGTTCAGCAAAACAATTTCAAAATAAGATTGATGAAAGTTCGCAAATATTTTTTTACTTGTACTACCTTTATACTGCATCAATAGTCCTTCTATTAAAACAGAAGTATGATGAAAAATTTTTAATTGCGGAAAATATTGTCTAAAAATTATTCTAATAGAATTTGGCAAAACATAAATATTTCTGGCGTTAGCGTTTCTTAATATATCATACGAAATTTTTTCCCCCACTTCGGAAAGAAGATTGAATTTCAAATAATCAGATTCCTTGCCTTCTTCAAAGAGTGGAGAAGGAATCAACGTGAATGAAGGATGAGCAATGCAAAGTGAAGCACTTTTGATTTTTTTTGTAGAAGATAATTTATAAAGTAACGACTGTTCGTTTTTAAAAATCTCCTCAATATTTTTTACAGCAGTATTAAAGTGTTTTGTTTTTTCAAACGAAATAAATTCGGCAGCAAGGTATTTGTTATTTATCATATCCAGCATAGCATAACTCAACCCTTCCGGTTGCAACAAAAGAGAAAGATGATAATCCTTTACGTTTTCAAGAGAAAACGATTCGTCAGTGATTTTGCAGGAGGATAAAGAAGCAAAAACTTCATTTTTTGTTTCCATTATGCAAAACTAATTATTTTACTTTCCTTTGCAGAAAAAAAACTTGTATCGTCTTTTCGCCAAAATAGTGTTTGCCTTCACGGGCTGGAAAATCCAAGGTGAAATACCGCTTGGAATAAAAAAGTATGTGCTTATTGCTGCGCCTCATACCAGCAATTGGGATTTTTTGTATGGCAGTTGTGCCTGGAAATTATTCGGATTGAATGTAAAGTATCTCGCAAAAAAAGATTTATTCCGGTTCCCTTTTGGAATTTTTTTTCGTGCGTTAGGAGGAATTCCTGTTGACCGCAACAAGCATAATAATTTGATAGATGCAATGGTAGAATTAATAAACAACAAGAATGAAATTATCGTGCTGATGACTCCGGAAGGCACACGCAAGAAAGTTGACAAATGGAAATTGGGATTTTATTATGTTGCACTAAAAGCAAAAGTTCCTATCGTGCTTGGGAAAATTGATTATAAAAAAAAATGTGCCTTTATCGGTACCTCATTCATTCCAACGGGCGACATACAAAAGGACTTTGAAATTATTCGTGAATATTACAAAGATGCTTCTCCAAAAAACCCAAAAAATTTTGATTGGAAAAATGTAAAAGCAAAGTAAATCTTAAGGGCGGTTCCAAAAATCAATCTCGTCATTACGACTGCGAGGCACAAAGCAATTTATGATAAATGACGAATGATGTTTATTTGTATTTTTAGAACTGCCATTAAATAACACTTAAACTTTAGATAATTTAAACACTTTAGGCACTCTAAACTTTTTATGTGTAATTAAAAATTTTATGTAGGTTTGTAATAATATTTTAGAAAAATTTAATCAGATATATTATGAAAAAATTTTTTCTTTTTATCATTCTGCTATGTGCATGGACTTTTTCCGTAGCACAAATATCAGGCGGACCTAAAGCCGGTTTGAATGTTGCAAATTTTCTCGGCGAGAATTTAAAGGGATATAATTATAAATTAGGATTTCATGCCGGTGGATTTTTCAATTACGCTTTCACAGATGTTTTTTCTATTCAGGGCGAAGTGGTGTTTTCTCAAAAAGGTTCTACCTTTAAATACAGTTATATTCCTCCTCCTCCTTCTGCTCCTAATAATACTGAAACAAAAGGTTCATACACATTAAATTATATTGACTTCCCTATCCTTTTTCAACTTACTTTATCTACAGGTTCTTACGTCTATGCAGGACCTATGATTTCCTCACTTGCTACTTTGAATTATAAGTATGAAACAACAACTACCACAGTTGGTCTGCCAAAACCAACAGTTATTTCCGTTGAAAGTGGTGATAAAGAAGGTTTTTCTACGACTGATTTTGGAATAGCAGGTGGAACAGGTTATCAATCCGACAGAGGATTTAATTTTTGTCTTCGTGCTAATCTTGGGTTTAATGGCATTACAGAAAGTGGTGAGCCGGTTATGAAAAATATTTGTTTTCAGATATCACTTGGTTATGCTTTTGCATATGCTGCTAAACTAGGAAAAGGAAGGCAGTACGATAGAAGAAAAAGATAATCCTTTTAATAATATTTTTGAATGAAAAAAAAAATTTTATTCTTTGCATTTCTTTTATGTGTTTCTTTTTCACTTAAAGCACAATTCAAATTAGGACCCTCAATAGGATTGCAACTTCCACTTTTTAGATTCAGCTCTTATGCTACTGCAGGATTTAGTTTTGGTGGTACAGCAAAGTACATGCTAAATGACAAAATGGCTGTTGGCGGAAATATTTTTTATTCTTCTTTTAGTGAAAATAGATGGGAAAGTTATTATGGAATTTATAAATATTCTGTTATTCCTATCACCGGAATGTTTCAATATTATTTCGCAGATAATGATATTAGATTTTACTGTGGTGGCGATTTTGGTTTATATATTTTGCAGCGGGAATGGAGATATTATGGTAATCCATTATATGGGTCCAATCCCTATTCCGATTCTTCGACAGAATTAGGAATGGCTGCAACATTCGGAATGGAATATAAAATCAACGACAAGATAATTTTGGATGGTAATACGAAACTTCATTTCATGCTCACTGAGGACGATTTTATTTACATTGGATTATTAAATTTTGGTATTCTGTTTAATCTGAGTAAATAATAAACATATTGCAAAATAAAATTTAAAAAATATTTATCTTTTTTAATTTTACTGTATTTAAAATATAAGAGCAACAAATTCAATTTTTTTTTATTAGAAATCACTAAACATTTTAATTTATGAACGAAGATGCACAGTTTATTATTGATGCCACCAAAGAACAGATGGAAGGAGCCATCTCTCATTTGGAGTCAGGGCTTGCAAGGGTCCGTGCCGGCAGAGCCAATCCGAGTATGCTTGATGAAATCCGTGTGGATTATTACGGCACTTTATCGCCGCTCAGCCAAATTTCAAATATCAATACACCCGATGCTCGCACAATTATGATTCAGCCATGGGAAAAAAACATGTTGGAACCAATTCAAAAAGCAATTCAGTCAGCAAACATGGGTTTCAATCCGATAAACAACGGTATGCTAATCATCATCAATATTCCTCCTCTTACAGAAGAAAGAAGGAAGGATCTTGTGAAGAAAATTCGTATTGAAGGAGAGCATGCCAAAGTGAGCATCCGCAATGCACGTAAAGAAGGCAACGAAGAAATTAAAAATCTTTCTAAAAAAAAATTAGCTGAAGATGAAATAAAAATTGCCGAAGAAAAAATCCAACAACATACCGATGCTTATACTACCATAGTGGACAAGCACATTGATGCAAAAGAAAAAGAAATTCTGACAATTTGATAGATAAAAAAATGTGAGCAGTAAAAATGAACAACCCTGCAGCAAGCCATAGGGAATTATCAAGTTAAACATTATTCTTTATCGTTCTGCTATATGAGTATCCGCATAATCTTTCCGTAATGGAAAACCGTTCCAATCATCAGTAAGCAAAATCCTTCTTAAATCCGGATGATTACGAAATTTAATACCAAAGAGATCATAAACTTCTCTTTCATTAAATTCAGCAGAATGCCATAAGTCGCAAACACTATCCAACTCAGGGTTTTCTCTATCAGTAGTTTTTGTCTTTAAAACAATTGTATGCTTATGCTTTGTTGAAGCAAGATGATAAACCACTTCAAGATGCGTCTTCCAATCAACTCCTGTTAAATTATCAAGATAATCAAAAGATAAATTTTCATCTTCCTTAAGATGTTTTGCAAGAAAATGAAATTTTTCATGGGGAATGATTATCTCCAAAAATTGTTTGTTATCACGAAACTCTATTTCCGGAACTAATAACAAAATTTGTTCTTTTAATTGATTGTTATCCATGCTAAATAATTTTTTGGGATTCTCTTTTATATCTGATTGATTCAACTTTTATTTTTCTTTGTAACTGCATTATACCATAAAGCAACGCTTCAGGACGAGGAGGACAGCCGGGTATATACACATCAACAGGAATAATCTCTTCAACACCACGAACTACTGAATAAGAATTATAAAAAAATGGTCCGCCAGAAACAGCACAAGCACCCATAGCAATAACATATTTTGGTTCAGACATTTGGTCATAAAGGCGCTTCAATACAGGAGCCATTTTACGAACTATTGTACCGGCAACAACAATAAGATCTGCCTGACGAGGACTGGCACGATAAACTTCAACACCGAACCTCGCAAAATCATGACGCGATGCACCTGTCGCCATCATTTCTATACCGCAACAACTTGTCGCAAAAGTTAAGGGCCATACAGAATTTGACCTGCCCCAATTAATTATTGCATCCAAAGTGGTAAAAATTATATTTCCACCTTCTTTCCGAAAGAGTTCTAAAGTTTCGTTGTCTTTAAACTCTTCATCCCGCATTGATTTTATCATTCCCATTTTAATGCATCTTTTTTATATGCGTATAAAAGTCCTAAAGTTAATATGAATATAAAAATAATTATTTCAATGAAAGCAACCATCCCTGATTGTTTCATTACAACAGCCCATGGAAATATAAATACCGTTTCAACATCAAAAATCAAAAATAAAATGGCAAATATGTAATAGCCAACATTATATTGAAGCCATGTTACGCCTGTTGTAGGTATTCCACATTCATAAGGTTCTCCTTTTTGTGGGTTCTTTGATTTTGGCGGAATAAATGTAGAAAATAATATTGCCGCACCAACAAGAAAAACCGCTACGATAAAAAATAATATTAAATTTTCGTTACGCATAATTTTTATTTTAGGACTTACGCAAATCCGTATCGTCATTGCGACTGCGAGGCACGAAGCAGGAAGCAATCTTCATTTCTCCTACGCAATGACATCAGTGCGTAAGTCCTATATTTAATAGAAAAAAGTAAATGTACTATTTTTTTAAAATACAAAATAGTAATAGAATTTTCGCAGAAGTATAAAGTTTAATCCAAAAATTCCTCGCAGCTTACTGCGGGGCAGTTCATTGTCAATAACTAATTTTCAATATAATTCCGTTTTATTTTGCGCAGGTCAAAAGTTCTGAAATTCAAATCTTGCTTTAAAATGTCTTAATGGAAGATCGCGTCCATAAGTAACCTTAACAGGTGGGAGTTTATGTCTGTGTTCATATAATATCTTTATAGCATCCGCCACAGAATCTAAATCTTGTTTTTCATATCTGAGTCGTGGAACAGCAAATCTGACATAGTTCATCTCAGGAAAAATTTCCTTTTTTCTTTTTTTATCATAATGTCCGAATGCAAAATAACCTAATTCGCATGCTCTATGTCCAAATATAGCCAAAAGAATAGCCGTTAAAGAGATACCCCCAAAGTATTCAGGTTTCATTTTTGTATCAGAAAAAAATTTATTGACATCTAAATAAATAGCATGACCACCAATTGGTGTTAAAATGGGAATTCCATCTTTATACATAGAACCAAAATCATTTACCTGATTTATTCTATGTGTTAAATATTCTTCCTTTATTACTGTTTTTAATCCAACCGAAATTGACATTATATCTCTTCCTGATAGTCCTCCGTATGTAGGATGCCCTTCCTTTAAAATCTGATAGTTTATTAATGCATTTGATATGCTCGGATATTTTTTCATAAACAGACCATTGTTTTTTATAAAAAGTCCACCACCTATATTAGCCAAACCATCTTTTTTGAAACTTATTGTAAATCCATCTGCATACAAAAACATTTCTTTAACAATATCTTTTATTGTCTTATTTCTGTACTCTTTTTCAAACGATTTAATGAACCATGCATTTTCTGCAAACCTGCAAGCATCAAAAAAAAGAGGGATATTACAAGAATGAGATAGTTCGGAAATCTCTTTGATATTTTTCATTGAAACAGGTTGTCCTCCGCCTGTATTATTAGTTATTGTCAAATATGTTAAAGGAATTTTATCTGATGATTTTTTTAAAATATATTTATATTTTTCGACATCCATATTGCCCTTAAAATGATATTTTGAATTTTCGTTAATCAACTCAGATGAAAAAATATTCAATGCTGAAATGTTATTGGCTTCTATGTTTGCCTGTGTGGTATCAAAATGTCCATTACTTGGAATTATTAGTTCGTGGCCAAGTTTTCCTAAAAAAGTAAAAAGCGCATCTTCACATGCTCTTCCTTGATGAAAAATAAAAGCATTAGGATTTTTTGAAGTTGGATGATTGAAAAATTCTTTTCCGAAAATATCCTTAATCTGTTCCATCAATAAAAAGTAACCTTTATTTGAACCATACGCTTCGTCGCCTAAATGCAATGCAGCCCATTGCTCGTTTGTCATAGTTGTAACACCAGAATCGGATAACAAATCGCAACCTGAAATCATTTGGGAAGGGAAAAAGAAAACGTTTAACCCAATATTTTCAAGCATCTTTATTCTATCTTCAACAGTAAACACTTGTTTGAATTCTACTGAATGATTAAAATATGGTCTTGAATGTGAGCCAAGATTTCTTTCAGCAGAAAATTCTTTCAATAATTTAAAAATTTTCATAAAATGGCGAATTTAAGTGATTGATGTTACGTAGATATTTTTTTAATTTTTCAGCAGGATAAATACCAAACAAAGGGGTGTCCTATTCATAATTCATAAGATCTTTACAAATTGCTTAATTTTTTGCAGATATTTTCGGCAAATTTCGGCAAAGCCCAATTACCAATCTCAATAATCATCTCAATGTCCAAAGATCAATACCAAGAGGGAATTTATGTTTTAATGAACAAAATTAGTCCACTTTTTGACATAATCCCCTTAGACATTACGAACAGATACTAAATAATAACAACTTCTCTTGCTAATTCTACTCCAAACTTTTCTTTCACCGATTGTAAAATTTTTTCTGAGAGTTCTAAAATTTCTGAGCCCCTTGCGTTTCCATAATTCACAAGTACGAGCGACTGATATTTGTAAACACCTGCATCGCCAAATTGTTTTCCTTTCCATCCGCATTGTTCAATAAGAAAACCCGCAGCAAGTTTCATTCCTGCAGAATCTTTATATGCAACGATATTCGGGAATTCTTTTTTTAGCGATTCATATTTCTCATTACTCACGACAGGATTTTTAAAAAAACTTCCAACATTACCAATTTTCTTTGGGTCAGGAAGTTTGTTTATGCGGATATTGCATACTGCCTGAGAAATTGCAGCAATAGAAAGTTCCTTTCCGCCTTTGGAGAATATTCCCATTTTTTCCAATTCCTGCGTAATGTTTCCATAAGAAATATTAAATATTGGTTTCTTGAAAAGTTTGAATGTAACAAAAGTGATGATGAATTTTCCTTTTGCTTCGTGTTTGAAAATACTGTCGCGATAATCGAAATGGCAGGAGGATTTATTTAGTATAACAGTTTTATTTTCTTTCATATCAATCGCTTCTACTTCATAGCAAACATCTTTTTGTTCAACTCCATAAGCACCAATGTTTTGAACGGGCGCAGCGCCAACCGAACCCGGAATGAGCGAAAGATTTTCAACACCCGCATAATTTTTTTGAATGCAATGTGTTACAAATTCGTGCCACTTTTCTCCTGCTCCGACTTTTACATAAAAATGTTCTTCATCTTCTTTCAGTAATTCAATTCCTTTGATGTTGTTCTTCACAACAACTCCATCAAAATTTTTAGTGAAAAGGATGTTGCTTCCTTCTCCAAGAATCAGAAGTCCATCACCTTCACTTCCCGAAATGAAAGAGAACAAATTTTTATCATTAAGAAAATTTTGAATGGCAGAAACGGAATCTATTTTCAAAAAATATCTTGCCGAAGCATCAACTCCGAAAGTGTTGAGTTTTTTGAGAGAAAAGTTTTCGTGTATAATCATCAACAAATATATTTTTTAAAATTCTCAATACATACAGAAAATATTTTCACCGCAAAGATTTTGTAATGAAAATTTTATCCATCCGATTAATAATTTTATGCGAATGTATAAAGATAGTCGTATCTATTTTTCGCAATTCATTCTATCTTCGTAAAAAAATTGTAGTGAAAAAAAAAGTAATTCTCTCCGTTACTAATGACTTGTCTTCCGAACAGCGGGTTCATAAAGTATGTATGTTTCTGATAAAAAACGGATTTGAAGTTATGCTAATTGGAAGGAGAAGAAAAAAAAGTTTGCCTTTGGAAGAACGCCCTTATCAAACCAAAAGAATGTTTTTGCTTTTTGAAAAAGGACCGTTTTTTTATGCCGAGTATAATCTGCGATTATTTTTCTTTTTGCTTTTCCGAAAAGCAAATGTGCTTGTCGCTAATGACCTTGATACACTTCTTGCAAATTATTTAGTAACAAAATTATCGGGAAGCATTCTCATTTACGATAGTCATGAATATTTTACTGGTGTTCCTGAATTAAAAGGAAGAAAAATTGTGAAGAAGATTTGGAAAATACTTGAACAATTCATCTTTCCAAAACTGAAATATGTTTACACAGTAAATAAATCTATCGCGGAATTATACAGAAAAGAATACGGAACTGATGTAAAAGTAGTACGCAATTTTCCAGTACTTTCTTTTTCTCTGAAGAAAAAAAATGGAGTGATGCAAAAAAAAGAACTTGGATTGCCTGAGCATAAAAAAATAATTCTTTATCAGGGTTCTGTGAATGTTGACCGCGGATTACAGGAAGCCGTGGAATCTATGCAGTATGTAGAGGATGCTGTACTGCTGATTATTGGTGATGGAGATATTATAAATGAAGTAAAAGCATTAACAGAAAAATTAAAGTTGAATAAAAAAATCATTTTTCACGAACGTATTCCTTTTGATCAATTGCAGCAATACACTCTTCTTTCAGATATAGGAATCTCGCTTGACAAAGACACAAATATTAATTATCGTTACAGTTTGCCAAATAGAATTTTTGATTACATCCATGCGAATATTCCTGTGCTTGCTTCTTCGCTTATTGAAATAAAAAAGATTTTTTCAAAATATGATGTCGGAATGTTAATTGAAAATCATGAACCAAAACATATTGCAGAAAAAATAAATTTTATGTTGAACGATGAAAGAAAAAGAAAATATTGGAAAGAAAATTGTTTTATTGCAGCACGCGAACTATGCTGGGAAAACGAAGAACAAGTACTTAAAGAAATTTATGAGATACAGGAATAAATTTTAAAATCGTAATCTATAATACAAAATAATATGCCATCAAATTTTTTTACCAATCAAGGTGAGAACAGTTTACTCAGAAAATTTGAGGGTGTTCTTACGAATATGCAGAGCATTCAGCAGTTTGATGCTCTGGTTGGTTATTTCAGGGCTTCCGGCTATTTTAAAGTGCGACCATTTCTTGAGAACATTCAAAAAATCAGAATACTTGTCGGAATAAATGTTGATAAACTAACACAGGAATTTCATTCCAAAGGACAACTATACATTAAAAATCCCGACAGAACAAGAGAAGAATTTGACAACCAGATTTTGGAAAATATTCAGGAATCCGAATATGATGAGGCAACTGAAAAAGGAATCTTACAATTCATTGATGATTTAATTACTGAAAAAATTGAATTGCGAGCACATCCCGAAAAGAAAATTCACGCAAAGGTTTATATTTTCCGTCCTACTTCTTTTAATGAATATTCCTCTTGTGAAGTTATTACAGGTTCGTCCAATATGACAGATGCAGGGCTTGGCACTAATCCCGAATCCAATTATGAGTTCAATGTTAGTTTGAGAGATTATGACGATGTGAAATTTGCAACGGATGAATTTGAAAATCTTTGGAACGAATCGCATCAGATTTTAAAAGCAGATGCAGAAGCAATAAAGAAAAAATCTTATCTCTCTGACACGGCAACTCCTTTTCAGATTTACATTAAAATGCTGATGGAATATTTTGGCAATCGTGTGGAATATGACCCTTACAACATTGATTTGCTTTTACCCGACAAATACAAGCGACTGAAATATCAGAGTGATGCAGCCAATCAGGGTTATGCTATAATGATGAAGCACAACGGTTTTATTTTGGCTGATGTAGTTGGTCTTGGAAAAACAATCATTGCTTGTATGATTGCAAAGAAATTTATTTACGAAAACGGAGCGCACACAAAAATTCTGATTGTTTTTCCGCCTGCCCTTGAATCAACTTGGAGAAAAATAATTGATGACCTTGCAATTAAAAATCATATAGAGTTTGTTTCAAATGGAAGTTTGAATAAAGTTATCAATCCCGAAGAACATCAATATCACTACTCATCATCAGACAGGTTTGATATGATTATTGTTGATGAATCGCATAAGTTCAGGAATGATTATACTGACCGCTTTAAACAACTGCAACAGATTTGCAAAACCCGAAGAGTAAAACCGTCCGAAACAGGAGACGATAAAAAGAAAATAATTTTAGTTACCGCAACACCACTCAACAATAGGCCGGAAGATATTGAAAACCAGATTTACCTTTTTCAAGACAAGCGCAATTCAACACTTGACATAAAAAACTTGCAACAATTTTTCAAGCCATTATCAGACGATTACGAAAGATTAAAACAGGAAGAAACGCTTGATATTAAAAAAGTTCAAAAAATTTTTGAGAAAATTCGTGACCATGTTGTTGAACCGCTTGTGATTAGAAGAACAAGAAGGGACATTGAAAACAACAAAGAATATTTGGCGGACTTGAAAGAACAGAAAATTTCTTTTCCCAAAATAAAGGGTCCCGAAGCGGTGAGGTATGAATTTGACAATAAACTCAGCAAGTTGTTTAGCGATACAATTTCTTATTTGACTTGCAAAGATGATGACGGGGCACCGGCAAATGGAATTGAATATTACAGATATAGGGCAATAGAATTTCTTGTAAAAGAATCTGACCGCAAAATATACGGTAATGTAGGTTTAATATCACTGCGCCTTGCAGCAATTATGAAAACTCTTTTGGTGAAAAGATTAGAGAGCAGTTTTTTTGCTTTCAAACAATCATTAAAGAGATTTCAAAAAGCTACTGCAAATATGATTAAATGGATGGAGAATGACCAAGTGCCGATTGCTCCTGATTTTGATGCAAATGATTTTTTGGAAGAACACACGATGGAGCAGTTTGAAGAAAAAATAAATGAAATAGGCGGTAACAACAAAATATTCAAGGCGGATGCGTTCGCAAAAGATTTTCTTTCCAATCTTAAAAAAGACAAAATATTTATTGATGAATTAGTAAATCGTTGGAACAATGTTGGAGACAAAGACCCGAAAATGGATGTGTTCATTGACAAATTGAAAAAAACTTTTCTTTCAGAACAATTTAACCCGAGCGGCAAACTTGTAATTTTTACCGAGTCAAAAGAAACCGCTCAATACATTACAAAAAATTTGAATAGCAATGGTTACACAAAAATTTTACAGGTAGATGCTTCAAACCGAAAGACACTTGAGAATACTATCACAGAAAATTTTGATGCCAATTATGAAGACGGTGACGAGACAAAATGGAAATTTGATTACGACATTATCATCACCACAGAAGTTTTGGCAGAAGGTATAAACCTGCATCGTTCCAACACCATTCTGAATTATGATGTTCCCTGGAATTCTACACGCCTGATGCAGCGCATAGGTCGTGTGAACAGAATAGGCACAAAAGCGAAACACATTTATGTCTATAATTTTTATCCGACAGAACAAGCCGAAAATCAAATCCGTTTGTCAGATATCGCAATAAAAAAATTGCAAGCGTTTCATTCAGCATTCGGAGAGGACAACGAAATTTATTCGTTGCTTGAAGAAGTTGGAGAAGGCGCACTCTACGGAAGTCAGATAAAAGAAGAAGAAAGCGAAATACTGATTTTCCTGAACGAACTCCGTGACTTTAAAAAAGAGCATCCGGATGAATTTCAGAAAATATTTAAACTTCCCGCAAGAAGCAGAGCAGGAAGAAAATCCGAAGCAGTTACGAATTCTCCTTTGACATTCAACGGAGCAACCGTTGTTTATTTGAAAAGCGAAAATCATCCGGGAGTATTTTATTTCGTCAGCGAAAAAAATAATCTATCGGAACTTTCATTTCTTGAAGCGGTAAAGATTTTCAAAGCATTAGAGAATGAAAAACCAATTCCATTACATAAAAATCATCACACACATATTCAGCAGGGAATTAATTTTTTCAATGAAGATATTCAGCAGCAGGCAATTCAGTCCATTACCAAAAACTCACTTTCGCCGGTTGAAAATAGTGCATTGAGAAATATTCAAACAATCATCCCTTATGTTCCGACACCGCAGAAGAAAGCAGTTTTATCTTCTGCAATGGAAACAATAAAAGCAGGTGGCATTAAAGGATTGACTAATGACGTAAACAGATTTTTTCAAACAAATTCATTGAATGATGTTCCTGCTTTCATTGACAAACTTTTCATTGATGTTATGGACGGATATAATCTAAAAACAACTTCTAAAAACGGAACAGCGCAAAGAAAGCCGCTCCATAAGCCCTATATTGTTTTATCTGAAAGTTTTGAATAATTCGTAAATCATAGGGGTCGAATTCGACCACTTTAAAAATAAATTATAACTATGGCAGATTCGCCACAATTAAAAAATAAAGGCATGGCAAAAAATAAAATAATAAATGTTCAGGGTAGGGAAATTTCAATCATCACAGAACAACAAGATGACTATATTTCGCTTACTGATATGGCACGCAGCCAATTGGAAGATGTTATCATTATTAAATGGTTAAGCTTAAAAAACACTATCGAATATATTGGTGAATGGGAAGCGATATATAATCCGGATTTTAATTATACCGAATTCGGTACAATTAAACCTAACGAATCCGTTACCTTTAAAAAAGAAAAATGAATAAAAACAAAACAATAAAAGTAAAAGGAATCGAGATTGTTCTTTTTACTAAAGGAACTGAGGACTATGTTTCGATTACCGATATAGCACGGCATAAGAATGCAGCCGAACCCAAAGATGTTGTAAAGAATTGGATGCGTAGCCGCAGCACCATTGAATTTTTAGGGTTATGGGAAAAAATCAACAACCCAAATTTCAAAGGGGTCGAATTCGACTCCTTTATGTATGAGGCAGGGGGGAACTCATTTGTGTTATCGCCAACCAAATGGATAGAAACTACGAACGCAATTGGGATAATTTCAAGAGCAGGAAGCGGAGGTGGAACCTATGCTCATCTTGATATTGCTTTTGAATTTGCATCCTGGATAAGTGCAGAATTCAAACTTTACATGCTTGTTGAATTTAAACGATTAAAAGCGGATGAAAATGACCGTCTGAAATTAGAATGGAATTTGCAACGCACTTTGGCAAAAGTGAATTATCACATTCACACCGATGCCATCAAAGAAAAATTAATTCCGCCTTCGCTTTCTAAAGACAAAATAAATTTTATCTATGCC
>JAZDJJ010000072.1:0-15284 GCA_043804035.1 Bacteroidota bacterium | reverse complement strand
CCAATAACTATTAACCGATAACTATTAACCGATAACTATTAACCGATAACTATTAACCGATAACTATTAACCGATAACTATTAACTATTAACTATGAATATTACCCAATTCCTGATAATGCGGCACGAATTACTACTTGTAATTATTTTGATAATAATTATAATAGCCGAAATTTTTACTTCTGCAGAAAGAAAGAAAAATGTTATTATCCCTCTTATTTTATCTCTCTTTACTATAAACACAATATTAGGGTTTCTGCCAATAAGTACAGGTAATTTATTTGGAGGAATGTATAATACAAGTTCTTTAATTGTATTGATGAAAAATATATTAAACATTGGCACATTAGTCGTTATTATTCAATCGGTAGAATGGTTAAAGAAGGATGAAAACAAAGAAAAAATCAGCGAGTACTTTTTGCTTTTATTATCAACGCTTATCGGAATGTTCTTTATGATTTCGGCAGGCGATTTCATTATGTTTTATGTTGGAATAGAAACAGCAGCAATTCCTATTTCGGCACTTGTCGCTTATGAAAGATATAAAGCCAAATCTGCCGAAGCAGGTATAAAATTTATATTGTCTTCTGCTTTATCATCAGGAATAATGCTTTATGGTATTTCAATGATTTATGGAACAACCGGCTCAACTTGTTTTACCGAAATTTCTGCCGCCTTTGCAGCAGTTCCATTGCAGGTATTAGCGTTTATATTCTTCTTCGCAGGAATGGCATTTAAAATATCTCTTGTCCCATTTCATTTATGGACAGCCGATGTTTATGAAGGAGCACCTATTAACATTACTTCTTATTTTTCTGTTATTTCAAAAGGTGCAGGAGTATTTATTCTGACAATAATATTATGTACTGTTTTCAAATCAATAGCACCTCTTTGGAAAGATGTGATTTGGGTAATATCTGTTTTGACTATGACTATCGGAAATATCTTTGCAATGAGACAAAAGAATTTGAAACGTTTCCTTGCCTTTTCTTCAATAACACAGGCGGGATTTATTTTGTTAGGTATAATTGCAGGCAGTGTTCTTGGTATGACCACTGTTGTTTACTTTGTACTGATTTATATCTTTTCTAATCTCGGTGTTTTTGGTGTTGTTTCTGCTATTTCAAATGCTACGGGAAAAGAATATATGAACGATTATGACAGTTTGTATAAAACTAATCCTAAATTAAGTTTGGTGATGCTGCTTTCTTTATTTTCTCTGGCAGGAATACCTCCTATTGCAGGATTCTTTGGAAAGTTTTTCTTATTTACTGCATCTGCTCAACAAGGATTATATATTCTTGTAACAATAGCCGTGTTAAATACAATAATATCATTATACTATTACCTTTTACCTGTAAAGGCAATGTTCATTACAAAAAATGATAATCCAATTGCATATTTCAAAAGCAATACCTTAACTCGTATTGGTTTAATAATTTGTGTGATTGGACTTGTTGTAACTGGTTTGTGGGCAGGATTGTTTGAATATATTTACTCTTTAAGTTTTGGATTGTAAAGGGCAGATAATTTTCTCTTATTCATTGCAGTTGATTAACTGATGAAAATCAAAAATGACTTATAGAAGAAATTGTTGTTCTTTATTGATGGCGGGTCAATCCCGCCATGACGAACTAATTGAGGCGGGTCAAGCCCGCCATGACGAACTAATCAAAAATGACTTCGTAGAAGAAAGTTTAATAATGATGTTGAATAGTTACCATAAATTATGCACTACTCCTCAAAACTATTAGAAGACGCAATCAATGAGTTCGCTAAATTGCCGGGAGTGGGAAAGAAAACTGCTATGCGTTATGTGCTGTATCTGTTATCACAAAATAACGGAGAAGTAAATGCACTTACAAATTCATTGATTAAACTAAAAAATGAATTAAGATATTGTTCAAAATGCCATAACATTTCCGACAAAGATATTTGTGATATCTGTTCAAGTCCGTATCGCGACAATCAGATAGTTTGTGTAGTGGAAGATATCCGTGATGTGATGGCGATAGAAAACACGCAACAGTACAAAGGGGTGTATCATATCTTGGGCGGTGTGATTTCTCCCTTGGATGGCATCGGTCCTAATGATTTGAATATCGGCTCTCTTTTAAAAAAGATAGCAAGCGATAAAATAAAAGAAGTGATAATGGCGTTACGAACAACGATGGAAGGCGATACAACAAACTTTTATATCTACAAACGAATAAGAAATTTTAATCTGATTATTTCTACCGTAGCAAGAGGTATTGCCATCGGCAATGAATTAGAATACACTGATGAAGTTACATTAGCACGTTCCATCATAAATAGAATTCCATACGAAAATATCCTTCTTGTAAAATAAAACATGAAGATTTCTGTAATCATCGTCAACTATAATGTTGAACATTTTCTTGAGCAATGCCTTCATTCTGTTTACAAAGCAATAAAAAATATTCCTGCTGAGATTTTTGTAGCAGACAACAATTCTGTTGATGGTTCGGTGGAAATGGTGAAGAGAAAATTCCCGGAAGTACATTTAATTGCCAACGCGAAAAACGCGGGGTTCTCATTAGCAAACAATCAGGCAATACGACAGGCAAAAGGAGATTATATTTTGCTTCTTAATCCCGATACTATTGTTCAGGAAGATACTTTTGAAAAAACTATTTGCTTCATGGATTCACATTCAGATGCAGGCGCACTCGGAGTGATGATGCTTGATGGAAAAGGAAATTTTCTTCCCGAATCAAAGCGAGGATTACCCACCCCATTAGTAGCATTTTACAAAATATTCGGATTATCAAAAATATTTCCTGCTTCAAAAACATTTGGAAAATATCATCTCGGCTTTTTAGATAAAAATAAAATCAGCGAAGTGGATGTGCTCTCCGGCGCATTTATGCTTATACGCAAATCGGTGCTTGATAAAATCGGATTATTAGATGAAAAGTTTTTTATGTACGGTGAAGATATAGACATATCCTATCGGATTACACAAGCAGGATACAAAAACTATTACTTTCCTGAAACGCGCATCATTCATTACAAAGGCGAAAGCACTAAAAAGAGCAGTGTGAATTATGTTTTTGTCTTTTACAATGCTATGGCAATTTTTGCGAAGAAACATTTTACAAAAGATAAAGCAAAACTTTTTTCTTTCCTTATTTCTGTTGCCATTCTTTTTAGAGCAAGTGTTTCGGTAATCAAACAATTTATATTAAAAATATTTGTTCCATTATTAGATGCAGCCATTATCTATACAGGATTATTTTTTATCAAAAATTATTATGAACATAATGTAAAGTTTATAGAAGGCGGTGCATATCCCGAAAGATTAGTGTTTATTGCTTTTGTAGTTTATATTTTTATCTGGCTCTTTTCTGTTTTCCTTAGCGGCGGTTATGACAAGCCAATCGTCCTGCGGAAAATTATTCGCGGAATTTTTTTTGGTACAGGAATAATTCTTATTTTATATGCGCTAATTCCGGAGCAATATCGTTTTTCACGGGCACTTATTCTCATCGGTACGGGATGGACGTTGATTGCTATACTCGCGACAAGAATGTTATTTCATCTATTAAGAATTAAAGAATTTATTTTTGAAGATAGTTCATCAAAGCGCAGAGTGATTGCAGGAAATGAAGAAGAATATAAAAGAGTTCTTTCGTTACTAAAAGAATCATCTGTCAAAACCGGGTTTGTTGGCTTTGTAAGTATAGAAAACATAAAACAGAAATCCGAAAATTATGTAGGCACTTTTTCTCAACTTAACGAGATAATTGAGATTTATAAAATCAATGAAGTAATTTTTTGTGCGAAAAATATTTCTGCTGAAAAAATTATTGACGTTATGTCATTGCAAGGTGATGTGGAATACAAAATCGCTCCGCCCGAAAGTTTATCTATCATCGGCAGCAGTTCCATTGACACAGCAGGCGATTTGTATGTGATAGATATCAATTCCATTTATAAACCGGCAAACAAAAGAAGCAAACGTATACTTGATATTTTGTTTTCGTTTTTCTTTCTTCTTCTTCTTCCTGTAATGATTTTTATCACCGGAAATCCTGCACGTTTCATTTTTAATATTTTTGAAGTGATACTTGGATTCAAATCATGGGTTGGAATAAACAAAGGAATCCTTTCACCTGCCGATGCAATAAGTAAAAAAGAAATCACTCCTGAAATTTCTGAACGGCTGAATATGATTTATGTAAAGGATTACAAAGTGATGAATGATGTGAATATTATCTTGAAAGGAATACGAAAACTTTAGCAGAAAATAATTTAACAACTGACTATTAAATAATTTTATCTTACATTTACACAAAAAATAAAATCTATGAAATTTATTTTTGCAGTTCTACTTTTATTTGTTTGCACAATTGTATTCTCGCAGGATACCATCATCAAAAAAAACAGTGATGTTATTAAATGCAAAATTACTGAAATAGGAATAGAGGAAGTCAAGTTTAAAACCTTTGGCAGTCCGGATAGTCCTGTAATCATTCTACAAAAATCAGAAATAAAAACCGTAAAAGTTGGTGGGCAAACCATCATTGATGTAAAAGAAGATACGGAAAATGCCAACGAAGATGTGATAACAAAAAAAAATGGAGATGTTTTGAAAGTGAAAGTTATTGAAATAGGTACCAATGAAGTTAAGTTTAAATTATATAATGATCTTTACGGTCCCACCATTAGCATAGAAAAGTCCGAAATAAAAACTATGAAAGTAGGAGAGCAAACAGTTATAGATGTAAAAACAGGATTGAAAGAAGATGTGATTGTGAAGAAAGATGGAAGTTCTCTGAAAGTAAAAGTTTCTGAATTGGAAACCGATAATGTGAAGTTCAAACTATACAACAATCCCGATGGACCGACAATGAGTTTGAAAAAATCAGAAATTAAAACTGTAATAGTAGATGGGCAAGTAGTTTATGAATACAAAGAAGATCCGCGAAGCACCAGCAACAAAGCAATATTGAACAAAACGAGTTCACTTAAATTTCATTTCTTCTCTCCACTGAAACATCATATTGCTTTCAGTTACGAATGGATGCTTAACCCTGGCTTCAACTGGGAATGTGGCATAGGAATCATTGGTCCCGGTGTTAGTGCTATAGATAATATAACTGGACGGAATCCAAGTGGAGCATTTCTGCGAGTTGGTCCTAAGTTTTTACTTGGTAGTTCTTCCGATGTTGAAATAGAAGGTGCAGTATATTCTCACCCGCTCAAAGGAAGATATTTTAAAATAGAGATGATATTAAATGCAATGAATGTGAAATATACAGATTCTTATTCTTATTATGGAAGCGGACCAATAGTATATTCAAAAAAATATCAATCCATGGTTTTCGATATCATTTATGGCAGGCAGTTTATTTTAGGTAACACCATCACTATTGCATACTATTTGGGTATGGGCTATGGTTTTGAAAGCGTTACTACAATTGGAAACATATCCAACAATTTTGATTTGGACCCGATCAGACACAGTCATTGGTATTTCGGAAAAAATTTTCCTCTGACATTTACATCAGGATTTACTATTGGCTATATCATAAAAGCTCCTGAATTTCTGAGTAGCAAACGTAACAAACTTCCTTCTCGTCATTCTATGAATGAAGAATCTCATCTATATACAAAGTGAAAACACATTCTTTTTTTTTGTTCAGGACTTACGCAAGAAATATCACGAAACCCATTAGTTCGTCATGGCGGGCTTGACCCGTCATCAATAAAGAACCACTACCAATTTTCTTCTATACTTCGGCAAGCTCAGTATAACATAAATCCTTTTTGATTTATATCCCGTTCTCGTATTGATCTTGGTAATTGAGCTTTGCCGAAATTTGCCGAAATATTGGTATTTGAGCATCGGACATTGAGCTTGCCGAAATGCCGAAAAATACTTGTATTGAGCTTGCCGAAATATGTGTAATTGAAAATTTTATGTACGTTTGTACGTAAGTCCTAATTAATAATTTTACAAAGCAAATTGTTTTTTCTGATTTTAATCTTATCTGTTCAGGAGCAGAAGAACTAAATTTTTAACACAACAACGTAGTAAAACAAAATATTTATTTTTATATTTTATGAATTTCCCAGACAATCTCAAGTACACCAAAGATCACGAATGGATTCGTGTAGATGGCAATGAGGGTTACATAGGCATCACTGAATTTGCTCAGACAGAATTGGGTGATATTGTTTATGTAGAAATAGAAACTCTTAACGAAGAGTTTGATAAAGAAACCGTCTTCGGCACTATTGAAGCCGTAAAAACCGTTTCAGATCTTTTTATGCCTGTTGGAGGAAAAATTTTGGAAGTGAATCCAAAACTTCAGACCAATCCCGAAGTAGTAAACAAAGATCCTTACGGTGATGGATGGATGATAAAAATTTCTATCAAAGATGCTTCGGAGTTAAATGCATTGATGAATGCTGAAGAATATAAGAAGATGATAGGAAAGTGATTACATTTCATCAATCCTATTTGAGGATAACTAATTTTTCAAATTGCTCGGCAATTTCACCGGAAGATGTTTTCACTCTAATGCGGTAAATATATATTCCTCTGCCGATACGGTCGCCAAAATCATCTGTACCGTCCCATTCAATAGGGTTAGAGCGATATCCATTCATATTAACAAGTTGATGGATGCTCTTCACTTTTTTTCCTGCTACTGTATATATCTGCAAATCCACATCCATATATTCGCAGCATTTGTTATGCTCAAAATAAAAAGATGTTTTTGTAGTGAATGGATTTGGATAATTCAGCACATGAGAAAGTGCAAGTTGGGCTGATTCAGAAACAACAAACTCTGTATATGACGAAGAAGAATTATTGTACACATCCCATGCTTTAACAAGGAGAGTGTGAGTTCCTTCGTTCAAATCAGATAATGGATAACGTATGCTTCCTTTTTTGTAACTATTCATGTCCGATTCATAATAATCATTCATCACAATAGGCATGGTGTTATTACCATCTAACACAGCAGTGATATCGTGTCCGATTCCGGAGCCGGCTATGTTAATGCCGTTTGAATCGTTTAAGACAACATAAATTTTTGGATCAGAATTTGTCATTCCGCCAAAGACAAATTTATCATCATTTATATATAGTTTGATATCCGGACCGGTTACATCTTGTGCAGCAGCAGCATTTATACCACCAATTATAAAATCTTCAAAGTAACCACTTGCATCCTGAAAACCATTATGCGCATAGTAACTGATTTTTCCTTTCCCGAAATTGTAAGTAATATCCTTTGGTACGATAAAAGAAAAAGTAAATTGTCCGTTTGTAACATTCACCTTTCCTTTAAAGAGAATATTTTTTTGGAGAGTAAAAATTACAGGCGGACTATTTGCGTCATTGGAAAGCGTAGTAATTTTTGCCGGCTTATCATAAACAGCAGGAAATAAAATACCATTGAAGTTTGAAAGCAAGTTACCACTGCTGTCGCGTACTTCTCCACGAATAGTAACTAAGCTAAGTGCATTTATTGTATCAGGAACGTTAATTGTTTTTCCATTTATTTCGGTTGTAACCACATTATATCTCGGATAGGAAAGCGCCAGTGCAGGGTCGCCTAAAAAAGAAAAACAGCGATGATTTAAATCGCAGGGAGGTACACTATTGTTGGTAAGCATATTCAAATCACCCATCCGAGGTTTTTCTCCATTAGGCAATGGCTTAAAAACATAATCATAGAAATAATTGTTCAGGGTGAAATTAGCCGAGCCCTGTACAGTGCGAGTAGTAGTTATCAGCCCGATAGCCCCTCCTTCGGCATTAAGGAAAGTTAATTCTCCTGCGGAAGTGAGCGCCGGATTATCCCATCTGCTGAATGAACAAGTTGCAGTAAAAAAAAATGGCAGACGGCATTTGTTCTTCCATGAATTGATGTGATAGGTTTCTAAAAAACGTTCGTGAGCCCAACCAAGTTCTCCGCCGTGTCCTGTGTAATTTACAATCAGCGCACCTTTATCCATTTGTCGCATAAGCGCTGCAGTGGCATCGGGATATCGTTCACCGCCGGGAGTAGAAACTTGGTGATAAGCATCAAGGTAAATTTTATTAATGTTTGATTGATGATGTAGAGCATCAGCTTTTTTTGCTATGGCATCTGCCTGGGTAAGATGTGCTGAACCATCTTCATCATCAGCTGCAAAACAAATGGTGTTTATCCAGTCACCTAATCCGTAGCATGCTTCGCTGGAGCAGGAGTTTTCTGTTTCTATGATTCCTGGAACGCTGGTGTACCGGATAATTTTATTAACTGCCGCTTCGGCTTCGCCGGGAGTTTTCACTGGCAATCGTCCAATGCCAATGTCAAGCCGACCACAAACAACATCCCAATCGCCTTCTGTATCGTCTAACATTCCGAAAAAATCATCTGATACATAAGATGACATTGGGTCTGACGAATTACCGGATTCGTAAGCAGGAATAAAATTAGTATTGTTAACCGTAGATTTTAAATTATAAGAACCATCACCAAAGAGCAAAAGATAGCGGGGAAGTTTCGTGGAATCAGCAGCACGGTCATAAAACATTTTTGCAAAATCGCGGATGGCAGAAACATCTTGGGCACCTGAAGAAAATTCATTAAATATTTGTTCGGTAGTTACAACAGCAACTGTAAGTCCATCCTTTGTTCTGTGAAGTGCTGCCAGTGAATTTGCCTGATTCAGAAAAAGCGGATGAACAACAATAACGAAATCTGTTTGAGGTATACTATGTAAATTTTGATTAAGCACACGACCTGATTTTTTCGGAGTTAAAAAAGATTGTTCGTTAAATGCAATAAATTCACGAAGCGAATCAGTGGGAAGAATGAACTCTGCATTTGTTCCATTTAAAGTAGTTGCCTGAAGTTTCACATTGATGGGATCAGTTACTTCCCATATTTTTAAAGATGAAAAAGTATTTGAAATAATAAATTGAGAAACATTACCCGGAGCAACTGACTTAATATCCCTGAAAATCATTTGAGAACCGCTCATGCTCATTGCTCGTCTTACATTCACTTCAATATAATTCAGCCATCCGATGGCAGGCAAAGGAGTTTGTTTTGTAATGTTTACAATAACATTGTCAGAGGTTGGAAAAAACAAAATAGAATCCCAGCAGGTACTATAGTAAGGTCCATAAATGTTTGAAGTTTCAACCCCGTTGCAACTAAATATGGATGCAGTGTTTCCGGTTGAAATAGAAAAATTAGCAGCGGTTTTATCTTTTCGTGCAGCCATCGTTACCTTAATATATGCTTTGGAAAAGGGGTCAATGTTTGGAAAATTAAATGGGAAACTATAAGAAGTTAATATGTCAAAAGTTTCTCCGAACCAGGTTCGTCCTGATTTGAGAAAATTTTTTGCTTCTAATTCGTGAAACATAAAATCATCAAACGAAGAGATGATTGTATTTGCCGTCAGAGAAGAAGAAGATTGTGTGGCAATTCTTTTTCCTGCACCCAAGTCAGTTGTGATAAAATAAAAAGTAGTGTCGGAATAAATATTTAAGTGGTGATGAAATTTCTGATCCGTGTTATTATATTTCCATCTGTGCTGCGACTGCCCGTAAAAAAGTACATAATCGGTAGTATCAAATTTACTGTCGTTTTCGCCAAAAACCATTATAGCATTTTCTTGCAAATCGTCATAGCGAAAAGAAGAATTAGCAAAAGGCAATTGCCCTCCACCATTTCCATAGATGCGAATGTTTTTAGGATTTATAGAAGCATTATCAATTCCTATACTCTGAAAAAAAGAATAATCAAGTTTATAAATCCCATCGGATGTTACTGCAATTTTATACCAGTTCCCTACTGCAAGCACCGATTCGGAAGCATATATTCTGTTTGACTGCCAAGTTTTTTTCCATTCGGGATTTATGATTGGTTCTGTTTGCAGATTGAAAGAAATGAGTTTTTCTAATTTTCCTGTTACATTGTTTTTCCGTATGGGAATGAACTGAACATTTACATAAGGATTCTTTTTAAAATAACTAATTGATACTTCAGGAAATATATTTTCTTTAATATATATAAGATTGTCAGATGAATAAGAATTTAAAATAGTAATTTCGTTTTCACTTAACGATTCAAATACAGGGTTTATGATTTTTATTTCGGCAGATGAAGCAGAGAGCGGAAGTTTGATGGTTTCAAAATAAATTGGCAGATAATGATTAACTATGTCAAAATTTGCTTTATCAAAAAAAATAAAATCTAAAGTTCCAATACCTTCAACAAACATTTTTTGCGGAACTTGCCATTGAATTGTTTTTTCGTTGTTTGATGATGATGGAATATATTTTCTTTCTACTTGAGCAAAAGATAAATACTCTAAACAAACAAACAAATAAACAATGTATTTTTTCATAGAGAATTCAAAAGTAAAAAAATATCGTTGGTATGTTGGTTTTTATTTTGATAGTGTGCCAAAAAATTAAATTTGCATTATTGAAATATAGTATTACCTTTGTTTATCATTATGATAATCATACTGAACCCGAAACGATACTTTTAAAAAAATATTGTATTATTGTATGCTTAAAAAAATGAATTTAGGACTTACGCAAAAAAACATAATAAATCAAAACAAGTTTGTTTGGTTATTGATCTTGCCGAAGTATAGAAGAAACTTGTGTAAAAAAAATAATTAAAAAAATACTTATTCATATAAAAACAATTTTCACATTTACATATTCAAATCGGAAATTTAATTTAATAATTGGTCCAAATTTTGACATAATCCCCATTATCTAAATGGTATTTATTTCATAAAGATTTATAATGATAAAACTTTAATAATAAAAAAAATCATTGTTGTCCGACTAAACTTAAAAACAGCACCTTTTCTCCTATGAGAGAGAACGATTTTATAAAAGTAACCCCCTATGTCTCATTTACTATTCTATTTTCATAGGAGAAATAGGTTTTATTTAACTGTTTTTGTCGGACAATAGTGAAAAAAAATAATTAAAATATAAACAGATGAAAAAATATTTTCTCCTTATTTGTAGCATTTTCTTTTTAGCAAGAGTATCTTTTGCACAGAAGAATGAATTTGCTCCTATTGGGGCGAAGTGGTGGTATTCGGTAAATATTTGGGGACCTCCGGTTGGAGGAATAGGATGTATAAAAATAGAAGTTTTAAGAGATACTATTATTAAAGGAAAGGTATGTAGAATATTAGGTAGTTGTTTTTTGGAAAAAAATTCACCTAATGATTATAATTATACTACATTGTTGTATGATAGTAGTGGTGTGGTTTTTTGGTATATGCCTGCAATTGATTCATTTGTAACTCTGTATAATTTTAATGCAAACAAGGGTGATACATGGTTTATAAAAATAATAACATCTTATTGCAACGCTACTGTTACTATAAAAGTTGATTCTGTTAACTATAAAATAATCAATAACCAAACATTAAAAGTATTATATCTAAGAAATATTAATACTGATAAGTATTGGTTATCTGGAGCAACAGCAGAGCGCATAGGTAATATACGATGGTTGTTTCCAATATTATCAGGTCGGTGTGGCTTTGATGAATCAAATTATTTATTCCGATGTTATGAGGATACTGCATTGGGTCTGTATAAGGTAGATTCTACATTAGAATTAAATTACACATGGAATACCCCTTGTGACACTACATGGTGGTATACAGGAATTAAAAAACCTTTCAATAATAACCCAGTTATATCAGTATATCCTACTTTATGTGACGAATATCTCACTATTCAATTAAACGATTTTAATTTATATTATCCTATAACATATAAAATTTATAATCTGTTGGGACAAATGGTTCATGAAGGGAAAATAAATAATTATGAACAAAAAATAAATGTAAAAACCCTAAATAATAATATGTACTTTATAAATATTTTATTTGAAAAAGCAGAGCAATCTTTTAAATATTATTTTATTAAAAATTAAACCAATGAAAACAAAAATTTTCCTTTCAGTTTTTTCCTTACTCATAAATGGTATGATTTATATTAATGCACAATCATTCTCACCTTTTATTCAAAAATGTGGAGGAGTAACGAATCGTTCAATTTCTTCAACACAGTTCACACGAATGGATTGCAATCCATCTTTTTTTTACGATAATACTGTTGATAAATACAAGAAATATATCCCTGATGACAATACTCCTGTAAAAATAATACGATTACGATTTGTTCTTTTTCACTATTCTGTTACAGAACCAAGAAATTTTCAAGCAAATAATCCAGAGCATATACAATATTTCAAAGACATTATTACAAATTTGAATAACACTTACGCTAATCTTGTTCAAACAACTGAATCTGATTGTAATTATGAAAATTGCACAGGGTATTGTGGTATCAACTGTATCCCAAAAGGCACATTAAATATACCATCACATAGTAAGATTCAATTCGGGTTAGATAGTGAAGATATTGTGGAAATAGTTAATCCTAATGTTTGGAATGCAGATCCTTATATGAAAAAGTATAGTGAGCAGTACATTTTAGATGGGATTTTTGATGTTTCTCATGATGCTGATAGTATCATAGAGGATATGATAAAAAATCAAACACTAAAAAATAATGCTATAAATGTATATTTCACAGGTAGTGAATGTAGTTATAAAAAAAGAGTTTTATTATTGCCAAATGATACATGTAGAATGCCAAATTGGGTTAAAAATAGTACTGCTTGTGCTAGCTTACCATCTTTTGATTTATCTGATATTACTTCCACATTATTAGGAGATATATTCAACAAATATACAGCAATGCATAATGGATATTATTGTAATACTTATCCAGAGTGTTGTCCAGTTTGTCCAGGATGGTGGAAAGATGTAAGAGGATTAGTTCATGAAATAGGACATACTTTAGGGTTAGGGGATTGTTCTAATCAATGTGATGTTAGTATTATGAATCAATCGGGAGCGACATCTCGTAATTATTTTTATGACCTTCAATTAGGGCAAATACATAAAATGCTTTCATTAGCCAATATTAGACAATATGTAAAAGATTGTCCTTATTCTACTGTACCAACAATTATTACAAATAATGAAACATGGGATTTTGATATAAGATTCTATCGTGATATTATAGTTAATTCTGGTGCAACATTAACACTTACTTGTCATTTAGAAATGCCCAGCCAAGCAAAAATAATCATCATGCCCGGCGGCAAACTAATTCTTGATGGTGGTACTATCACTTCTGCTTGTGGCGGTTCCTGGCGTGGCATAGAAGTATGGGGCAACTCCGACAAAAGCCAAACACCATATCGTCAAAACAACAAATTATTACAATATCAAGGCATAGTAGAACTCAAAAACGGTGCTATCATTGAAAACGCCGATGAAGCAATATGTGCTATCAAAAAACCTACCGATAAATTTCATGATTATGATTGGAGTAAAACAGGCGGCATCATCAGAGCAAACAACGCTATATTCCGCAATAACAAAAACGGAGTATGGCTCGGTGGATACCATAATTTTAAACCTGCCAACAATGCTCCGTTGATTAACAATAGTTATATCCACAACTGCACTTTTGAAATCACCGATGCTTACAATACAAACATTGGTATGCCTTACGAATTCATTGGCTTGTATGAAGTAGAGGGCATTAGCATTAAAGGCAATACTTTTCAGAACACAAATACAACAATGGATAGATTCAGTAAAGGACGAGGCATAATGAGTTACGATGCTTCGTTTATTACTGATGAATACTGCACATCTTATTCTTATTTTCCTCCTCCAAAACATTGTGTTTCATCTAAACCAAACACTTTCAAAAATCTACTTCAGGCAATATATGCACAAAACATTAACACGACTAAAACGGCAATCATCAATAACAATATTTTTGAAAATAATATTTATGGTATCATTTTAAGTAGTGTGCATTATGCCAGTATATTATCAAATAAACTTATTATATCCCCTGATGTTAGTAATATTGTAGGTATCTATCTTGATGGTTGTACTGGTTATAGAGTAGAAGAAAATACCATTAACAATGGAGTATATGGTATTATAGTAAACAACTCAGGCAAGTCAAATAATCTTATATACAAAAACAATTTTACTGATAATTTAATTTCTGCCCAAGCACAAGGATACAATGGATTTAATGGACCCAGTAAACGAGGAGGAGAAGAATGGGAATGGGAACGGGGATTGGTATTTAAATGCAATCACTATGGAAGTGTGTCAGCAGATCTTGCCGTAACGTCAGGCGAAATCAAATATACACAAGGATATTGTTCATCTGATATTACAACGCCTGCGGGAAATACGTTTTCTGATAATGCCACATATCACTTATTTACAAATCCTGATGCAGAAGATTTTATATACTGCGGACATAAGAATTTAATGCCCGATAAGAATCGTTGTTCTCCGGGTATCAATCTTTCTTTTGCTTGTTCTGTTCCTTGTAGTGATTTATCAAAATGTTGTCCTTCAAAAATTAGTACAGGTGGTGGTGATAATCCAAATACTGCACGAATGATAACATCTATCAACGCTGATACCAAGGTGATGAATAATCTTGCTGCAAGAATAGATAATAATAAAACACAAACATTACTTGATAAGATAGCCAATCCTTCTATTAGTATAAGTGCATTAAAGAGTGCATTATTAGAGCCAGGTCCTTATTTATCGGATACTGTACTGATTTCAGTTGCCAAGCGAGCCAAGCCAATGCCCGCAGAAAATATCAAAGAAGTGATGATTACCAATTCGTCATTGAGCGATAGAGTGATGGATACGGTGAATCGTATTAATCTACCTGCAGACATCAAGCAACAAATACAAAAAGTACAAACAGGAACATCGGCTCGTTTGATACTTGAGCAACAGATGTCTGTCTTGCAAAATAGAATAACAGAAACAGAAAATAATCTTATCCGATATTATTTGAGCGATACCACAGGCAAAACACTTGCCGGTGGGATTGGTGGTGTGAAAATGTATTTGTTAGAGCGATTAAATCCCGACAATCGCAAACGTTTAGTAAATGTTTATTTCACTCAACAGGATTATAAGTCAGCTCAAGCGATGCTAAAGACCATCAAACAAGAAACCGCTGATGATAAAAGTTTCGTGAAATTCTATACTTTACTCTCTGATGTCTATGCATCAAAACGTAATCTATATCAGTTGAGTTCAGCAGAAAAACAAAAGATAGTAGATGTCTCTTTAACAAAAACACCAACAGCAAAAAATGCCGAAGCATTGCTGAGTTTGGTTTATGGAAAT
>JAZDJJ010000071.1:0-18666 GCA_043804035.1 Bacteroidota bacterium | reverse complement strand
TTTCCGGTGATTTTATTTTACATTTCTGAATTTCCATGTTTTTAAAAGACATTTTTGGATAAATTGTATGTGACGAGAGATGGCTTCGCCACGTTGTTTCAGATTTCCTTCTCTTTTTATTTGTTTGTCTTTATCTTCAGGCAACAGTCCGGCGATAGCGGTACCGATAGTAACGATCTCTTTGTTTTTGTTTTTCTTTCTCTTTTTTTCTTTCTGCCACGATTAAATGATTGCCAAGAATATGAAGATTATACGCCAACACACTTAATCCTACATATTTTTTGTAACCATACAGTCCTTTGTCTACACAACGATTTAATCCATGATGCTCCAGCATGTTTATATTGCTTTCTACTGCTGAATGTGCATTACGCAACGTCTTAAATGTTTTGTTGCTTTCCCGTTCTTTTTCTTCTGTATTTAATTTTCCCTTTTTGGGCAATATGATGTTTTCTACCTGTGCCTTCATCAGACATTGATAGTTGGCTTTGCTGAAAAAACTTTGTCAAAACTATGGCTGTATATTTTTTGTACGGGAAAAACAATGTGCAGACGATCCATCAGTGATTCTACTTGCTCACCATCTTTTTCTTTTTCCATTACCTTGTAATCTACAATAAACTGATACTGGTCAGTAGTGATTAAAAGTAAATGTCCGAGTTCTACAGAAGGACAATGTTTCCCTTTTTGTATCCACTCTGTATGTGGCTCAAAAACAGAATGTATTTTTTCGTCTGCCTTTATCGTTTCTCCAAAGAGCAATCTGCGCTCAATTAAATTGATTTGTTTTTTTACATACTCATTGTATACACAAAGTTCTGCTATCAAGTTAAGGATTTTTTTTTCATCAACGACAGCAGAAAGATGTAATATGACAGATGAAAAACGTTGTTTGAGTTTTTTGGCTACACTCAAATATTGTTGCACGGCTTGTTTTTTTTGTTCCTCATTTTTCCCTCTGAATACTTGTTGCGATGTTTTGCGGAAAATGCTTTTTGTGCTCCTATAAATGAATTTTATTTTACGCCATCTTTTCAAACAAATTTCTTGTTGTAATTTTTCTATGGTGTCTAATCCTTTTCTCAATGCATCCCAGAGTAAATTCAGATCGGCAGGGAAATGTACATTGGTTTGCAACACATAACTATCCGTTTTTAATCTGAGCGATTTGTTTTCTTTTTTTTGTTAAGCAACTTTTGTCCATGCGAAACAACTAATGTATTGATTTCATAAAGCGTTTGTTCATCTATAAGAGAAACATTGTCTACAATGGTTTGATAGCAAAATTCTTTTTTCTTTACATTAAATGTATCTGTGTGTACGCCTAAAATCTGGCGAGTCAATATATCATAATTGGAAATGTGTTCCAGGCGATCCCAATTCGTATCCAATGTATGTCGCACTATTGCTAACACCAGGATATGCCATAAATCCATTCCTGTACGTCCTGTTTTCTTTTTCTTTGCACACACTTTTTTTTCCAACAGAGAAAAAACTTTTTCATTCAATTCCGGTGTAACAAAAATATATTGCAGTGCTTTGAGTACAGGGGGCAACTCATCACGACTGCGCTGCGGAAATTTTGCTTCTGATATATGAGTAATTCCCATAGTGGTCTGGTGTTCAAATCGTTGTCTCATAATTGTTGATTTTTTCTGCGAATGTACTATATCTTTCTATTGAAATTTTGTGAAATTAATGTTTTTGCCAACGGATTCGTGTCAATAATTATCTGTATTTTTACTATGACTTTATTCGTTTTCGGACAGACACTAATTAAGATGAGAAATAAAAGATTAATATAATTTTTGATGTGCTGATAATAATTTCTAAATTAAAGGAACAGGAAAATCAATTAATCAGTCAGCGTGAGCAAACTACGAAAGGTCAGGAGGTCTGAAATTCAAATACCTAATTAAAAGTTTTAGAGTGATTGTTTGAGTTTATTAATAATACATTGTGCTTCTTTAAAACCGGTTAATATTGTTTGAGCATGATTAAATCCCTCATAGTATCCGTCAATATGCAAAATTCGGTAAGCAACATTTAAAGAAGCAAGTATTTTTTTATCAACTTGATTTAAGCCGTGCTGATAATATTCAATGGAAGCATGTCGTTTGGGTTTAGGAATGTTTCGCAGTAAGAAAATTCCATTTATTGCTTTAATTGTAGCCAGATAAGCCGTGCCGCATGCCACCTGAAGATGTTTTATATCATAATAAAATTTACCGTTCTTCTTTGCGAGTTGCAATTCTTTGTGAGCATTGTTCATTAAACGAGTTGCTTCATCATAAGTTTTTTGTGTAAGTATTTTTTTTTTCTGTTTGCATAAAAGTTTAATGTTCAATAATCAATTCTCAACAACCATTAACAATGGGGATTATGTCTCGTTTTGGACTAATTATTAAATTAAATTTCTATTTCGGCAAGCTCAATAACCATAATTTGAATATGCAAACGTACATAAAATTTTGGTATTGTTAATTTGATATAGATTTTTAAGATTGCTTCGGTAGTTTCTCCCTCGCAAAGACGTTTATTCGTATTTTTAAAATTGCCTTAAACCTGCCTTCAAAATAAATGAATTATTTTTGTTCATCATTTTATCTTCTGAATGAACCTCATTGAAATAAATACTAAACAAGCCAAAAAGGAATTTTTGAAAGTTCCACTTGCCATTTATAAAAATGACAAGAATTGGATTAGACCGTTAGACAGAGATATTGAAAATGTTTTTGATTTGAAGAAAAATAAATATTTCCTTCATGGTGAAGCAACACGTTGGCTTTTGAAAGATGAAAAAGGAAATCTCATAGGAAGAATTGCGGCTTTTATCAACAAAAAAAATACAGATGCAAACAATCAGCCAACAGGAGGGATTGGATTTTTTGAATGTATCAACAATAAAGATGCTGCTTTTCTTTTGTTTGATGCCTGCAAACAATGGCTCCAGCAAAGAGGAATGGAAGCAATGGATGGTCCTATAAATTTTGGAGAGAAAGATCGTTGGTGGGGATTACTTGTAGATGGATTTTTTGAACCTGTATATGGTATGAGTTACAACCCACCTTACTACCACGAATTTTTTGAAGCGTACGGATTTGAAATATACTATCAGCAATTTTATTATCTCTACAAAGTGCATTGGGAAGTTCCCGGGAAATATCGCGAAAAATCTGACCGCATCGCGAAAAATCCGGATTATCATAGCGAACATCTTCGTAAAAAAAATCTTGAAAAGTATATGAATGATTTTCGTAATGTTTATAACAAAGCATGGGGAAAGCATCCCGGGTTCAAAGAAATATCAAAAGAGCAGGCATGGGCAATCATGTGTTCTATCAAACCTATTATGGATGAAAACATTATCTGGTTCACTTACTACAAGGAAGAACCTATTGCATTTTTTATCATGTTGCCCGAGATAAATCAAATTTTTAAACATATCAATAATGGCAAACTCGGACTTTTAGAAAAAATTCTTTTTGTATGGTATCGCTGGCGTGGTGTATGCCGAAAGATGTATAGTGTTGTGTTTGGTGTGGTGCCAAGGTTTCAGGGAAGAGGAGTTGAAGGGCATCTTATTATGGCAGCAGCCCGGCATATTCAATCAATGAATAAGTATGATGACTTTGAAATGACTTGGGTGGGCGACTTCAACACTCGGGTAATTCATCTCGTAGAATCTCTTGGCGCACAGAAAATAAGAACAGGAATTGTTTACAGAAAATTATTTGACGAAACAAAACTATTCACGCGGGCACCTATGATGGATTAAAAAATCTATTCTAAAAATTACAAAATCAGAATTTATCTTCTTACTATTTTGCGATAATAATTTTCCTCGTTACGGTTCCTGAAGTCGTTGCAATTTTCACAAAATAAATTCCATCTTTTTGGTTTAATAAATCAAGTGGAATGGTGGACTGGCGAATTGGCAGATTATGAAATACAAAAATTTTCTTTCCTACAATATCATAAACTTCCATTCCCAAAACATTGAAAAATATTTCTGAAAAAATATTTTCTGAAATACCAACTGTGTTTATAGTAATTGTCTGACAAGCGGAGTCCTTACAGCCAAATGAATTAGTTACAGTGAGACAAACCGTATAATTTCCCACTGTGGTATAGTCGTGTGTCGGATTTTGCTGAGTGATTAAGTTGCCGTCGCCGAAATTCCAATCCCACATTGTTGCACCTGAAGATTTATCAACAAGGGTTACTATATTTTTATTTGTAGTAAAAGAAAATTCTGCAGTTGGATTTGAATAAATCGTAATAGAATTTAAAATAGTATTTGCATCTCCATTGCTGTTAGTAACCGTTAATGAAACCGAATATGTTCCACTTAAAGTATAAGTATGACATGGATTTTGCAGGATAGATGAAGAACTGCCATCTCCAAAATTCCAATTCCAGCTTACTATTGGTCCATGATTACTCACCGATAAATCTTTGAAGCAAGTAGAATCGTTATTGCAAACTGTATCAGAAGAAAAAATTGCAGTGATGTTAGGATAATCAATTACCTGCACATCATCAAAGGCGAGATTACCGCTTACTTTTCTGTAAACAAAACACAAATATTTTGTTGAAGGACTAATACTTAAAATGAATATTTTTCCTGTAGTTGGAAGTGAATCAATACTTGAAAACATATTCCATTTGATGCTGTCAGATGATTCATAAATATTCAGTTTGTTTTGAGGACTTATGTTAGAAGAACCTTTGCACCAAAATTTTAATGTGTCGGAATAAGAAAAAACAGGTGTAAAAATCATTGTGCTATCCATACCAAATTTATAAGACGGAGGAGTTAGTCCGGAAAAAGAAGTTGATGAATAATAAGATGGCGAACTTGTGCTGTTCCATGAAATATTCCAGCCGGAAGGAACTGTTACCTGTGTGCCGTCATAGCCGGTAAAATCAGTTTGCAGAATAATTACCTGTGAAAAAATTTTCAGTTGAAAGACAATGATGAGTAAAACAACAAAATAAGTTTTCATCATCGGGTTTTATTTTTGTATACACTTACCTACTGCTGTTCTTTTCTTTGTTCTTTCGGGAACAAAATCTTCTTTGAAAGTTTCATTTTTCCCGAACGGGAATCAATGTCAAGAAGTTTTACTTTTACATGGTCACCTTCTTTCAGTATTCCGTCAAGAGAATCTAATCGTCTGTGTTCTACTTCTGAAATATGCAGAAGTCCTTCCTTGCCCGGTAAAATTTCCACGAATGCTCCATAAGGCATGATGCTCATTATTTTGCCTTCGTATATTTTTCCTATTTCGGGAATAGTTGTGATGCCTTCTATACGTTTAATGGCTTTGTCAATTCCTTCTTTGTTATCTGAGAAAATGTCAATGATACCCTTGCCATCTATTTCTTCAATCATGATGGTGGTTCCTGTTTCGCGTTGCATCTCTTGAATAATTTTTCCACCTGGACCGATAACAGCGCCAATAAATTCTTTGTCAATCGTCAATTGAATAATTCTTGGAGCATGTGGTTTGTAATCTGCACGTGGTGCATCCATCACTTTATTCATTTCACCGAGAATATGTAAGCGTCCATGTTTTGCTTGTTCAAGTGCTTGAGACATTATTTCGTAAGGGAGTCCGTGAACTTTTAAATCCATCTGACAAGCAGTGATGCCATCTTTTGTTCCGGTAACTTTAAAATCCATATCGCCAAGATGGTCTTCGTCTCCGAGAATATCCGAAAGGATAGCAAAATTACCTGAATCATCAGCGATAAGTCCCATTGCAATTCCTGAAACAGGTTTAGAAATCTGTACTCCTGCATCCATCAGCGCCAAACTTCCGGCACAAACAGTTGCCATTGAAGATGAGCCGTTGGATTCTAAAATATCGGATACCACACGTATAGTGTATGGATTATCTTTTGGCATTACCTGAAGCAAAGAACGGTTAGCAAGATTTCCGTGTCCAATTTCTCTGCGACTGGTTCCTCGCATCATCTTCACTTCTCCTGTTGAAAAAGGAGGAAAATTATAATGAAGCATGAATTTTCTTTCTCCCTGGATTACAGCACCATCAATGGTTTGTGTATCTAATTTTGTTCCGAGAGTAACAGTAGTCAGCGATTGTGTTTCGCCTCTGGTAAAGATAGATGAACCATGAGCGGAAGGAAGATAATTCACTTGGCCCCAGATAGGACGAATGTCGGTTGTTTTTCTGCCATCAAGGCGAATTTTTTCATTCAATATCATTGTGCGAACTACTTCCTTTTCCAAATCATGATAATATTCTTTTACAAGTGTTTCTTTTTTTATTTTTTCTTCAACAGGAAAATTTTCTGTGGCAAGAAAATCTTCCAATATTATTTTGAATAATTTTTTGCGTTCGTTTTTGTTTGCAATGCCTGATTTCGCAACAGTATAAATTTTATCGTAAACAGCAGAGCGTATTTTATTTTTCAATTCTTCATCCAATACAGGAACAGTAAATTCTCTTTTTGTTTTTACGACTACTTTTTTCATTAACTCTTCAATGGCTTTACATTGAACTTTGATAGCTTCATGGGCAAACTTAATGGCTTCCAGCATATCTGCTTCAGCAACTTCTTTCATTTCTCCTTCCACCATCATGATATCGTTTGCCGTAGCGCCTACCATAATATTGATATCAGCACGTTCTAAATCGGAAATAGAAGGATTGATGACAAACTTTTTGTCAATTCTTGCTACACGCACTTCAGAAATTGGTCCGTTGAACGGAATATCAGAAATAGAAAGAGCGGCAGAAGCAGCAAGTCCGGCATAAGCATCGGGCAATGTGTTTTTGTCGGCAGAAATGAGATAAATAAGTATCTGCGTTTCGCAACGATAGTTATCAGGAAAAAGCGGACGCAACACACGGTCTACAATCCGTGAGATGAGTATTTCGTTTTCCGAAGGTCTTGCTTCACGTTTAAAAAATCCTCCTGGGATTTGTCCGGCGGAAGCAAATTTTTCCTGATAGTCAACAGAAAGCGGAAAAAAATCAACGTTTTCTTTTGGTTCATTGTTGGAAACAACAGCAGCGAGCAGCATAGTATTTCCAATGGTTACAACAACAGAGCCATTGGCTTGTCGTGCTAATTTTCCGGTTTCCAGAGTGATGGTTCTGTTGTCTCCTAAATCAAAGGAGTGAGTAATTACATTTGTAATCATAGTTAATAATATTTTAAAATTAAAATTTCTGCATTTTTTTTGGTAAAAAATTTATAAGTTCCCAATACATACAGAAAACATTGCGAACAAATACTTTGTGCCGTCAATTGATCATTATTTTCTGATATCAAGCGTCTTGATAAGAGCACGATATTTATTGATATCGGAATGTTTGAGATAATCCAACAAATGTTTTCTTTTACTGACAAGCATAAGGAGAGCGCGCTGGGTTGCAACATCTTTTTTCTTGCTTTGAAGATGCTCGGTCAAATGAATGATGCGGTGTGTAAAAATCGCAATCTGCACTTCGGGCGAGCCGCTATCTTTTTCTGATTTGCCATGCTTTTTAGCATAGTCCTTTTTTATTTCGGATGTTAATTGCATTGTTTTTTTAAATTAGAAAGACAAAGGTAAAATAATTTTCGGAATGATATTATAAATAGTTTAGTTTTTGAAATATGTCAGTAATTGTGCGAGTTTTTCTTTTAGTTCTTTGCGATTCACAATCATATCCAAGAAGCCATATTCTAAAAGAAACTCTGCTGTTTGAAATCCTTTGGGCAAATCTTTTTTAATCGTTTCTTTTATTACTCGCGGACCAGCAAAGCCGATGAGAGATTCGGGTTCAGCAATGTTGAGGTCGCCAAGCATGGCGTAAGAAGCGGTAACTCCTCCTGTTGTCGGGTCGGTCATTAAAGAGATGTAAGGAATTTTTGCTTCTGAAAGCAAAGTAAGTTTTGCAGCCGTCTTTGCCATTTGCATTAAGGAGTAAGAAGATTCCATCATACGCGCACCTCCTGATTTGGAAATGATGAGCAAAGGAGTTTTTGTTTCTATACAGTAATCAATGGAGCGGGAAATCTTTTCACCAACTACAGATCCCATAGATCCGCCTATAAATAAAAAATCCATGCAACAAATGACTATTTCATGACCATTTGTTTTCCCTACCGCGCTGCACAAAGCATCTTTCATTCCTGTTTTTTCCTGGGAATCAATAATGCGATCCGCATATTTTTTTGTGTCTTCAAAATGAAGAGGGTCGGCAGGAGAAAGATTCGCAAAAAGTTCAGAGAACTCATTGTTGTCAAAAAGAATTTCAAAATATTCTTTTGAATTGATACGTTCGTGGTAACCACAATCTAAACATACAAAACAATTGCTGTTATGCTCTTTTGCAGGTCTGATTTTTTTGCAGGAAGAACACTTATGCCACAGTCCTTCCTTGGTTTCTTTTTTCTCTTTGGTGCGTGTGGTGATACCTTTTGCGATGCGATTATACCAACTCATAAATTTTTTTTACATATTATTAACGTTTCCTTTTAATACGGAGTGGATTCAAAAACGTAACTTTTTGTAATTGATTAATTGTTAAGTTTCAACACGTTGTTGGGTGATATTTCGGTTTGCTCAATAACCAAACAATCTTGCTTTGATTTAATTTGATTTTACAAACTTACATAAAATTTGGTAACCACTAAGATTATTGATATTGGTAATTGAGTTTCCTGAAATAAATCCTAAAACCAATTCAGGACAGGTGCCGAAATAAATAAAACAATAGAATAATTGAACAACGAATAACGAATTAATGTTTGTTATTTAATTTTTCCTGCTTGTATGCAGAAGTTACAATTTATGTTTCATAGTAAGAAAAACTTTTTTTATTTTTTTCCCTTGCGTATTATCAAAAAATTATTAGTACTATTGCATAATATTTTAATAATGAACATTAAACTTTTTTTGTTATTGTATTAAAATAATTATTACTATTGCATATTATTTTTTTGTAAAAATTTAATAAACCAAAAACTATTTATTATGATAAAAAATGAAATCAATGTAACTATCACTGATACGATGGTTAATAATTGTATCAATGGAATCAGTAATGCACGCACAGCGATTATGGGTGTTCTGATTAAAAGTTTGACGCCTCAGCAACAAAAAGAAATGTTCAAAATGAGCAAGGGCTCACTTCAGTTTGTGCAAGAGGATTACAACTTTGCACAAAATCCTGTACTCAAAGCAGCAGAAATTAATTTGTCTGAGTGGAATAACGACATTACAGGCGTAACTCAATTACTAAAAATTTTAGATGTGCTGGAGCCATTTTACAATGATGTAGAAGATATGTTGAAAGTAATCGGCTCGGAAGCTATGAATACTGCACAATATAATTATCGTTTCTTGAGATACAGAGGTGCGGAGGGACAACCTACGGCTCAAAGTGCTTATGAACGGCTCCGCAGTTTGCGTTGGGAAAAACCACCAAGACAAAAAACTCCACCATCAGTTTAAAAGTGGAAAAGAAAGACATTTTGTCAGGTGATACCCCTATATAAGGAGTTCAGAACCTCTTAAAAGGAGTTCAGAACCTCTTAAAAGGAGTTCAGAACCTCTTAAAAGGAGTTCAGAACCTCTTAAAAGGAGTTCGGAACCTCTTAAAAGGAGTTCAGAACCTCTTACAAGGAGTTCAGAAGGTATTAAAATAAAGGCGTAACCCGAAAAGCCAAACGAGTAGGGAAAAAAAATAATTGTTTAAATTAAAAATATGAGAAATAAAACAGGGCAAATAAAAAACAAAACTGTACAAAGCCTATCAGATTTGGGTGGCTTTGTACGGTTTTTAAAATAAAAACCCTTTATATAAACGAGTTAGCGTTCATTGTAAAAGACAGAAAAGCAGTTACTAAATTTAAAAGATAACAAAAATGAAAAAAACAATAGCAATCCTGACAGTAGTGGCGACTATGCTATTACTGACACAATGCAAAAAGAACTGTATAAAATCCGACAGATGTAATTTAGAACCCGATGCAGGACCTTGTATGGCTGCAATACCCAAATACTACTACGACAAAAAAGACAAGGAATGTAAAGTGTTTACTTGGGGTGGCTGTGGTGGAGTAGTTCCGTTTGAAACAATGGAGGAATGTGAAAAACAATGCGACTGCAAATGAAAAAATATAACCTACTTCTGTGTTTGACACTTATTTCTGTATTGACACTTACAAGTTGCGAAAAACTTGATGTGCCAAAGGAAACGCCCGCTTGTATTAAAAAAGAAATTAGAAAAATAAAATCGGACAAAGTTAGAAACCCACCAGCAAGTGTTTGGCAGTATGACTACAATGGACAGACAGTTTATTACATACCGCCTTACTGCTGTGACATACCAAGCCAACTTTTTGACAATGACTGCAATCAAATTTGCAGCCCAGACGGTGGACTTTCTGGAGCGGGGGACGGTAAATGTCCCGACTTTTTTAGTCAACGAAAAAACGAGAAACTAATTTGGCAAGACGACAGAAAATAACAACGAAACGCTAACAGGCGTTTGCTTTCAGTGGCGGGACAGTGGCTCGTAGGACAGGAAAGTAATAATTTTAAACGGCAGTGCTTCGTGGAAACGGCAGTGGGTAAATATCGCCACCGAAAAGCAAGCGCCAGAACGTTATGCCTCATGCTAAAAAAACAGTGCTTAGATTGAAGATTGTTGAAAATCAAAAAAAATACTTTCTGAAAATTTAAAATAATAGTACCTTTGACATATGATTTTAAAAAAATAAAAATAAATGGAAAGTAAAAAAGACCAGGTAATTGAAGAATTGTTTAAAATATGTAGGCGTAAGAACAATTTTGTTTTTCACAATGACATTGTAAAAGATGTTTGCAAGAAAATTGGTTTTGGAAATCCTTTTGATGTTACTAAACTTGACAACAAAACAAAGTTACCTGACATTTTAGTGAAAAACGATTATGCTATAATCCACGTTGGAAGTGGCAGCCATAAGTTTATTAAAGGCATTGAAAAAGTATATCACAGTTTTGAACCAATTCAAAAAACGATTGATTGGAAATATAAAAAGAGTTTACTCAATCAATATAATTCAAGCGAAAGCAACATTCTATCTGTCGCAAACAACCAAAGAATTTTACATCATTTTCTTTTCAATCAAGACAAAGAATTTGAAGATGTAGATATTTCAAAACGACCAAAAACATATTTTCCACACAGAACAAAAACAAGTTTTGAATATTCATTTGGCAAGGACGCAAAACTTGTAATGAAAAATATTCAGATTGAAATTGACCTTACAATTGAGTTGCAGGGTACAATTGGCGTGTTTGAAGGGAAAAATGGAAAGCCAGACAACTTTTCTATTTATCAAATCTATCATCCATTTCTTTATTACTTCAAAGCCAATCAAAACAAAGAACTTAAAGGAAAAATCAAAAAAATATTTTGCGTTTATGTTGTTCGTGAAAAATCAAAAACTCATGACACAATAAAACTCTGGGCATACACATTTATAAATCCGCTTGATATCACAACTATTAAGTTCATTAAGTCAGCATCATACAAATTGACAAATCAAGAATAATCGTATGGACATAAATAAATTCAGAAACAAAATTTTCAACGAAGACGTTTTGCACATTCTAAAAAAACTGCCTGACAACAGTTTGGATATGGTTTACGGAGATCCTGACTACAATGTAGGTATAAATTATTCTGGCAAAAACTACACCACAAAATGGAACGACTACATTGATTGGTACATTGAATTGACAAGAGAAAGTATGAGGGTCTTAAAACCAACAGGCAGTTTATTTATGATGAATTATCCAAAACAAAATGCTCATCTACGAGTAAAGTATTTGGACGAAGCGGCTTATGACGTGCAGGACTATGTTTGGGTTTACAATACAAATGTTGGACACAGTCCAAGGCGATTTACGACAGGACATCGTTCTATACTTCATGCGACAAAATCGAAAGAGAATAATTTTTACAAAGACAACATTGCTGTTCCATATCAAAATCCAACCGACAAAAGAATTCAAGGTAGAATTGCAGATGGACATTTGGGGCGAATGCCTTATAGCTGGTTTTATTTTGACCTTGTTAAAAATGTAAGTAAAGATAAAACATTTCATTCTTGTCAAATTCCTTTACCTTTAGTAGAAATGCTAATTAAATCATGTACACAAAAAGACGATGATGTATTTATTTTGTTTGGTGGTAGTGGCAGTGAGTTAGTTTTATGCGAAATTTTAAAACGAAATTTTATTAGTTGCGAACTGCACCCAGAATACTATCAGATGATACTTGACAGACTTGAGAATAATGGAAAAATTAAAGACGAATATCGACTTGATTTTATTCAACAAAAGAATGGGAAAATATCACATGAAGTTAATTTGTTTTCGGATTTATACCAAGCACGAAGGCATAACAGCGTGTAGCTTCAATTGCCGTGATAGTGCGGGTTTCAGCGTTTCTGCATTTATAAACTTTTGTGTAACTTGACAGGGAAGTGCCTTGAAATCGGCAACTGAAAGCTACACGCAAAACGTTACCAACAAGGCGAAAAAAACAACCTATAACAACAAAAAAACTTTAATACCTTTACCAAAAAAAAGATTTAAACAAAAACATCATAGAACCAAAAACTTTAATACCTTTACCAAAAAAAAACCTTAAACAAAAATACACATGAAACAAATTTTTAAACAAAACATCAAACCCATGCAAACCCGCATGGTTGTAGAGAGAGAGAGTAACTCCTTAACATCTCAATCGTTTGCCTGCCGTAACAGCGGCACAAGCAAAATAAAAAAATTACTCATCGTTTTATGCCTCTTTATAGGTGTGGGCAATGTAACTTATGCCAACAATGTAGCGGTAAGCAGTGTAACCCTTACCGGACAAAACACCGCATTCGATTTTACACTGGTGCAGTTCAACATCAGTTGGGACAACTCCTGGCGTACCAGCGTAGGACCCTCTAACTGTGATGCCGCTTGGGTATTTGTAAAATACCGAAAAAAAACGCAAGCCACCTGGAACCATGCAACACTTAACTGGGTGGACGGCACAGGAAGTGGCGAGGGACACACCGAACCCTCCAACAGCAATATTGCCAGCAGCAACAACGGTGCCGGTGGTGCTTATGGCGTTTTTATACACCGCAATGCCGATATGTTACAAGGAAGCGTAAGTTATTCCGGTGTGCAACTGCGTTGGAACTATGGTGTGAATGGAGTAGCAGATTACGACAGTGTAGAAGTTTGCGTATTTGCCATAGAAATGGTGTATGTGCCGCAAGATATTTTTGTAGCGGGTAGCGGAGGTACAGAAAGCGGTGCCTTTTACACTTATCCCACCACTACTAACCCTTATACCATTTCTTCCGAAGCCGCCATTACCGTAGGCACCACGGCAGGCAACCTTTATTACCCCAATCCTTCTACCTTTAGTGGCGACCAAACGGGTCCCATACCCGCAGCATTCCCTAAGGGCTTTAACGCTTTTTACTGTATGAAATACGAAATAACGCAGGAGCAGTATGTGGAGTTTTTAAACAAGTTAACCTATACACAGCAAGCCACCCGCACAGCCACAGCACCCAACTCGGTAGCAGGAACAGGAGCTCTTATTAATCCTAATAATTTCAGAAATGGAATAGACATTATGACCCCCGGAGTAAGCACCATAACTCCGGCTGTTTATGCTTGTAACTTAGATGGAGATGCCTTTTATAATGAAACAAATGACGGAGCAAGCATTGCCTGCAATTATTTAAGTTGGGCAGACCTTGCCGCTTATTTAGATTGGACAGCCCTAAGACCTATGACCGAATTGGAATACGAAAAAGCATGCAGAGGCAATCAGGCAGCCGTAGCCGATGAATATGCCTGGGTCACTACAATTATATTAGGAGCTACCGCCATAAGCAATGCCGGCTTAACCAACGAAACCGCCAGCAATGCAGGAGCCAACGCTGTTTACAACAATGCCGCAGGCGTGCAGGGACCTATGCGTGTGGGCAGTTTAGGGCAAGGGGTAAATACCCGTATAGGCGTAGGAGCATCTTACTACGGCATTATGGAACTCAGCGGCAATAACTGGGAACGCCCTGTAACAGCGGGCAACGCCACAGGAAGGGCTTTTACAGGCGTACATGGCAATGGTGTAATAGACGCTACAGGCAATGCCAATGCGAGCCTTTGGCCCAATACCACCGCCACAGGCGCTGGCTTCCGTGGCGGTGCTTGGAGGTGGCTCGGTGGTGCGGTTTACCTGCGCGTTTCCGACCGCTACGACGCAGCTGACACGGTCAGCGGTCGCAGCCCCGATTATGCCGGTCGTGGAGTTCGTTCGGTGCCTTAGCCGGGGTTATTTTTTATAAAACATCGTGATTATGATAAAAAAAGTATTTTTATTCTTGTGTAGTATAATAAGTTTTTCAACTACTTATGCTCAAATCTATTCGGTAGGCAATGACGATGGGTTTTCGGTGAGTTGTTATGCTCAGGCAGATAATCCTTTTTTAGCCATCTATTCGGTAGGCAATGACGATGGGTTTTCGGTGAGTTGCGTAGGCTCGTGGGGTTTTGAAGTTCCATTACCCATCACATTGCTTTCGTTTGATGCCACTTGTCGAGCAGAAAAAGTAAAATTAAACTGGGCAACCACCACCGAAATAAACAACAATTTTTTTACCATTGAGCGAGCCATAGATGCAATGAACTGGCAAATGATTGGAACAGTTGATGGGGCAGGAAATTCAAACACAGTGCGGTATTATACATTCATAGATGAAGAACCGGCAGAAGGCATCAATTATTATAGATTAAAACAAACCGATTTTAACGGACAGTTTGAATATTTTAATATAGTTGCTATAAGTTGTAAAAACAACTATGAAGAATTTACCATTTACCCCAACCCAAACACAGGCACATTTATTATTAAAGGAGTAGAAATTAACAGCGATGTAATTGTTACTGATGTTTTAGGGCAAATCATTTATAAAACAAAAATTACCACAGAAAAAACTGAAATTAATTTAAGGCAACAGCCCAAAGGAGTTTATTTTGTACAAGTAAATACCCCAAGCAGATGGATGAGTAAAAAAATAATTATCAACTAAAATGCAATAACCGGGGACATAGCAAAAACCTAAAACTTTTACAATAGAGCAAACGGTATGGCTGTATTAAAAAATCATCTCAACCCATCGGCAGACAAGAACGCCCGGTTGGTAACAGCACCTTGCCAAAAGTGGCGGTTTCGTGCTTCGCAGGACAGTTTTGTGTATATTTGAAGTGCAGTTCTCCGAATGAACATTTGTGCTGAAAAGCCCGCCCATCGCAAATCTGCAAAACGTTATCGGCAACCCTAAAAAAAACTACAATGCAGACATCAAACTTGACAGGCGGACACGGACGACAAAACAATTTCGGCAAAGCCGTTTGGCTATCGCTTCTGTAAAAGCAAAAGAGGTGCATAATTATTTTTATTTAAAATTTTGGTTTGCACCACATTTGCTTGTACCCCAACCCGCAAAAAAAAAGAAACTTAAATCCAACAACCATGATAAAAATTAGATTATTTTCTGCTTTAATAAGAAAAATTATTATTGTATTTATCACAATATTTTTATTCTCAAACAATGCAAAGTCGCAAGATACCCTTGAGTACATTTCCCGTATTGGTTATTTGCCGCCCATTGATGTTGCAAGTTATGGAAATTACCTTTATCTTGTTGATTTTGGTCTTATTGTTCTCGATTTCTCAGATCCTACCAATGCAACAATAGTTTCACATCTTTATCCTCCTGCAATGTCTTTAAGCGAATTAATTATCTCCGGAAATATAGGTTACGCTGCATGGGGTGGCGGGGGAATAAAGAATATCGATTTTTCCAATCCGGCTAATCCAGTACCAATCGGAAATATCTATGGGAAAAAGTTTCGTCATAAGAATTTGCAAAAGAATAACAATACCTTATATGCAATGTCAACTTCTGTTTCTACTGATTCTATATATCTTACTTCAATAGATTTAATTACTCAAACAGTATTAGATTCTTTTAATTTAGAAACAGGTTTCACACATTCTGCCTTTGAGGCAAAAAGATTTATTGTTGATGGGAATTATATGTATTTAACAATGGGACCGCGAACTGGTATTGACACTTCCGAACTTCATGTTTTTAATATTTCCAATCCTTCAAATATTATTCACATCGGAAGTGAATATCTTGGACAGTGTACTTCAGATGCAGTTATTATGCAAAACTCATGGTATTCACTTGTTAAAAGAAACAATTATGTATATGTTGCATCAGGTTTTGTAAGTCCGAAATACCGCATTAAAATTGTAAATGTTTCAAGCCCATCTTCTCCCCAGTTGACAACTTCATGGATGGATACAATCATTACCGGAAGAAGTGGCGACCTTGAACTTGACAGTTCCGGTAATTATCTTCTATTAACAGATTTATCAGCAGGGTTTAATGTCATTTCTATTTCTAATGATACTGTTCTATCGCTCTGTAATAGATTTAACAGTTTTGTTCCACCTTACTATACGGTAAATTTTGAAATGAGGGTTCATAATTCACATGCCTTCCTTTTCAATCTTGATAATTACGCTGCATATACAATTGATGTAACAAATATTCCCTGCAATGCAGGAATTATTGATACCATTCCTTTGGGGCATGATTGGCGGGATGTGAGTGCATCAAACACCTCATTTATCTTTACTTCAATATGGGATTTTTATCAATTATATACTTTGGATATGAATAATCCCGTAACTCCGTCCATTTCAAAACGAACAGAAGTTAAAGGGAGCGGATGGGGCGTTGATGTTGAAGGTAATTATGCCTATTGTGCAATGGGGGCTCAAAATTTTACTTATCCTGATTCAGTTGCCAGTGGTGGGCTGATTATTTTTGATATTTCAAATCCAAATAACCCAATACAGAAAGGATGGAGCCCTCCTGACAGCTTAAATATAGATGTGCAGGTATTTGTTGATGCGCCAAACAGTAATGCATATATTATTGCAGGGCAACCTAACAGTAAAGAAGAGTCCTACGAAAATCACAGCAGTGCCAATCCCGAATTGAGGATTATTGATGTTTCAAACCCTAATGCTATAAATGAAATAGGAAGCATTGCAATTCCAGCACAGTGTCGGGGGGTGTACAAATATGGTAACTATGCTTACATTGCAGCAAGTTCTCCTGACAGTTGTAGTAATAATGATATAATTCCTATAACAGGGCTATACATTGTTAATGTAAGTAATCCATCCATTCCTGTTTTCGCAGGAAGTAATTGGGTAGAATATAATCATCCGGGAAAAACAGCGCATACAAGATCGGTATATATAAAGGACACTATTGCCTATATTGCTCACGACACTTCTCTTGTAATACTAAATGTTTCAAACCAGGGCAATCCAATCTTGGTTAGCGAAACAGGCCTGACTAAAACCCAAACAATGGATGTTATTGGTTGGGATAATTATTTATTTGTTCTTACACAAGACGCTTTATTTGCTTATGATATAACAAATCCCGTATCCCCTGTTCTGATTGACAGAGCAAATGATTTTTCATTATTTCCTGCAAAACATTTGGATGTAAAACCTCCTTATATTTATGTGCTGACTTTTGCCGGGGTTTATACATTTAAGTTTAATGCTTTATTGACAGTATCTGATATAAAACTCACATCAAATAATATTAATATTTATCCGAATCCTTTCAGCAATTCAACAACTTTACAAATAATGAACGGAGTAAATACGAATTACGAATTGAGGATTTACGATTTGTTTGGCAGAGAAGTAAAGAAATGCGAAATACGAAATCAGAAAACTGAAATTTCAAGAGGAAATTTGCCGAGTGGAATGTATTTTTATCAAGTGAAAGACAACAAACAATTTATTTCATCAGGTAAACTCATAGTACAATGACGATACAGACAAATCCCAACGCATTTGCACACACATTTTGCAGCCGCTCAAATCATCACTCAAACCAAAGCTGCAAAAAGAGTGTGCAAGCCAACGCACACGACAGTGCAAGGATAAGTGCAAATTTGACACGACAAACTTTCGGAAAGACAGAAGGGCAGCCGATAACAGCGGTTTTGCGTTATGGCGGGCGAAGTGCGAATATGAACAGTAGTGCAATTAATAAACTTTGTGCGGGTAGACAGTTGAGTGTTCCAAAAGCCCACCAACGCAAAGCCCGAAACCGTTATGGGCTATAAATAAATAAAACAGAATATTAACTAAAAAACAAGGAGGAATTATGAAAAAACAATTATTATTTATTTCAGTGCTCGCCATTCTTGGCTTGAGTGCAAATGCCCAGTGGCAACAAACTAATGGTCCTTATGGAGGAATAATAACCTGTCTATCCACAAGCGGAACAAATATTTTTGCGGGAACTAATGGTGGGGGCGTGTTTTTATCCTCCAACAATGGAAGTTCATGGACTGAGGTAAATAACGGTTTAACAAATATTTATGTTTACCCATTAGCAGTAAGCGGTACAAATATTTTTGCGGGAACTGATGTAGGCGTGTTTTTATTCTCCAATAATGGAAGTTCATGGACTGCGGTAAATAACGGTTTACCAAATAATACCTATGTTCGGTCATTAGCAGTAAGC
>JAZDJJ010000070.1:0-8373 GCA_043804035.1 Bacteroidota bacterium | reverse complement strand
AAAATGGATAAGAAAATATGGACAACAAGCCGATGAAATAAAGAGTAATAGAGCAATAAAAATAGTAGAATTAGATGAGATGCACAGTTATATACAACGAAAAAAAACTATTGTTGGATATGGATTGCTGTTGATAGAAATGGGAAAAAATTCGTCCAATTCGTTTTGGGTGACAGGACAACAAAAACAGGTGAAAAGTTATGGAAAAAGATAAAGCACAAAAAATCAAAAAAATAATGACGGACTACTGGGAACCATATGAAAAGTTTGTACCAAAAGCAAACATATTCAAACAAAGAAGTAAACATTTACAGTAGAGAGTTATAATAGTTTATTGCGTCATTACTTGGTAAGATTAAGAAGAAAGACAAAATGCTATACTATAGCAAAAGCAAGGAAATGCTTGAATACTCTATAAAACTATTAATGCTAAAGCGGAATAATCAATTGTGTATACTTAGTTACTAATGCCATATTTTAAGTTCGTGCCATTTTTTATCTGCTTCAAAAAGTGCAGAGTGAAATTTTCTAAATTTATCTGCACTTCAAGATTGAATTCAATTTCACTATTTTTGCCTAACAATAATAATAAATCCAAAAAAAAATGAACGCATACATTACAATAGGATTCCGAAGCGCAGTGTGCAAAGCAAACCGCGGAGGATTTCGTTTTACTCGCACAGATGATTTGGCGGCAGAAGTAATTCGCTTTATGATGCAAGTAATTCCGAATGTAAATAAAGAACAGGTTGACGATGTGATTGTGGGCAATGCAATGCCCGAAGCAGAACAAGGGCTGAACATTGGACGATTGATTTCGCTATTGGCATTAGACAATGATAAAGTTCCGGGAATGACGATAAACCGTTACTGCGCATCAGGTCTGGAAACAATTGCCATTGCAAGTGCGAAAATAAATTCAGGGATGGCAGAGTGCATCATTGCAGGTGGTGCAGAGAGCATGAGTTTGATTCCGATGGGCGGATGGCGAATAGTACCAAATTATGAAATAGCAAAAACTCATCCTGATTATTATTGGGGAATGGGTTTGACTGCCGAAGCGGTGGCGAAAAAATATAATATCTCGCGAGAAGATCAGGATAAGTTTGCAATGAACTCTCATTTGAAAGCAATTGCGGCAATCAAAGCAGGAAAATTTAAAGATGAAATTGTTCCGATAAAAGTTTTGGAAAATTATTTAGATGAAAATGAGAAAAAGAAAACGCGTGAAGTTATTATTAACACAGATGAAGGTCCTCGTGTAGATACAAACATGGATGCACTGGCGAAATTAAAACCTGTTTTTGCAAACAACGGCTGTGTAACGGCAGGAAATTCTTCTCAGACGAGTGACGGTTCTGCTTTCGTGATGGTAGTGAGCGAAAAATTTATGAAAGAAAATAATCTAAAACCTATTGCACATTTGGTTTCGTTTGCAGTAGTGGGCGTTTCGCCTCGCATTATGGGAATTGGTCCTGTATTCGCAATTCCAAAAGCATTAAAGCAAGCAGGATTGAAACAACACGATATAGATTTAATTGAACTGAACGAAGCATTCGCATCGCAGTCACTCGCAGTTATACGTGAATTAAATTTGGATCCTGATATCGTGAATGTAAACGGAGGTGCAATTGCAACTGGACATCCGCTGGGATGTAGCGGTACTAAATTATCGATACAAATTTTCAACGAACTTCGCAGAAGAAAAAAGAAATATGGAATGGTAACAATGTGTGTAGGAACAGGACAAGGTGCGGCTGGGATATTTGAATTGCTGTAATGTTTAGATGGTACTTGGTGGCAATGTTTAACACTTTATTTTTCCCGAAGAGATACTGTTTAAAATTCAGACATCCACTTTCGTATATTAAAGTAATCTAAGAATATCATTTCCCAGAGCATAAATCATTAACGAAAGCAATAAGAACATTCCGAAATATTGCGCATACTCCAGAAATTTATCGCTTGGTTTTCTTCTTGTAATTATTTCGTAAAGCAAGAACAAGACATGCCCTCCGTCAAGAGCTGGGATAGGCAGAATATTCATGAATGCAAGTATAACGGAAAGAAAAGCCGTTAGTTCCCAAAATGGTTCCCATTCCCATTGAGAAGGAAAGATATCGCCAATGGAAATAAAACTACCCACGCCTTTGTAAGCGCCTGTTTCAAAATTAAAGATGAGTTTAAATTGACGTACATAGTCAGAAAGTTTTTCGAGTGCTTTATTTATTCCTTTCGGAAAAGATTCCAAAAATCCGTATTGTGTTATGCTGAATTTATAAAATCCTGATTTCAATAATGACTTAAAATCCATAAAAGCAGGAGCCACTCCAATTTTTCCATTACTATCAACAGGAACAGTTATATCAACTAATTGTTCTTCGCGTTTTACTTGAAGTTTTACATCCTGATTTTTGTAAAATGAAATTCGTTTTTTAAATTCATCAAAATATTTTAACACCGAATCATTTATGCCAATCACATGATCTTTCTTTTTCAATCCTGCTTTTTCAGCAGGAGATTTATCGGCAAACCCTCCAACGAAAAAAGGCACACGCGGATAAAGAAAATTTGCGTGGTTGTTAATAAGTTTTTCAATAAAGTCCTTTGGAATTGGAAGATTTATTTCTTCTCCATTACGTTCTATCTGTACTGTTTTTGCATAGAGCATTTCTGGTACCACATTCTGAAAATTCACTACTTGTTTTTTGTCAACCGAAATAATTTTATCTCCATTCTGAAATCCAATATCCTGTGCAAGAGAATCAATGCACCATACACCATCTTCCATAGAAGCAATAGGCAAGTATTTTTCTCCAAATGTGAATAAGAGCATCGCATAAATCACAATAGCGAGAATGAGATTCATCGTAACGCCTCCGACCATAATAATCAATCTCTGCCATGTAGTTTTGGAGCGAAATTCCCAGGGTTGTGGTGGAAGTTTCATCTGCTTTATATCCATGCTTTCGTCAATCATTCCTGAAATTTTTACATATCCTCCAAGTGGAATCCATCCGATGCCATATTCAGTTTCTTTGCGTTTTATTTTATACAAAGAAAACCATGGATCAAAAAATAAATAGAATTTATCTACTCTTGTTTTAAAAAGTTTAGCAGGAATAAAATGTCCTAACTCATGGAGAATAACAAGAATAGAAAGAGATAGAATAAGTTGAGATGCTTTAATTAAAATTTCCATATATGAATAATTAAATCCGAATAATTAAATCCGAAATCCGAAACAATATTTAAATTCAAAAATTCAATATTTAAAACTGTTTTGTTATTTTGAATTTATTGCGTTTATTTATCTTTCAAATTCGTGTTTTTTTCAAAAGTTATAAATATGAATAATTAAATCCGAATAATTAAATCCGAAATCCGAAACAATATTTAAATTTAAAAAATCAATATTTAAAACCGCTTCGCCATTTTGAATTTATTGCGCCAACTTATTTATAGGCAGCTCTAAAAATACAAATAAACGTCATTGCGAAGGAGGAACGACCGAAGCAATCTAAAAATCTATACCAAATTAACAACGCCTTGCGTTTATTTATTAATCTTCATTACTTTTTGATTTTGATAAAATGGAACCAAAAATCAACATTAGTTCCATTGCTTCCTGAATAAGTTCTGTTCTTTGTTTTTCAAGAAATTCTTTATCAGTATCTACTAAACGAAGAAAAAATTTCGATTCTTTTGATTCTTTACGACAAATTTTAATATGCATCAGAAAATCTTTTTTGCCCAGCGATTCATTTGCTTCAATATAATTTGCTCCGACAGAACCTGAAGCACGAGTAAGTTGCTTACAATCTTCAATATTTGAAATCGTTCTTGGTAATTGTTTGATGAATTTGCGAACTGCTTGAGCAAAAAGAAATGTCCTTTCTTCTAAGTCGTACTTTTTATTTTTTTCTTCTGGCATTTTTTATTTGTAATTTGAATTTGTTTCGGATTTCGGATTTCGGATTTCGGATTTCGGATTTCGGGTTTCGGATTTCGGGTTTCGGATTTCGGGTTTCGGATTTCGGATTTCGGATTTCGGATTTCGGATTTATCTATGTTATGAATTACGAAAGTAGTTTATTTACAAACTCACGGGTTGTTTTATCAGAAGATACATAATCATCGTAAGTTGGGTTAGTAATAAAATTCATTTTCGTCATACAATTTTCTATTATTTCTGAAATGACAGTGAATTTAATTTTATCTTTTAAAAAAAAGTCCACAGCAATTTCATTTGCGGCATTTAAGATGCAAGGCATGTTACCACCTTTTTCTAATGCTGAATAAGCAAGTGCAAGATTACGAAAAGTTTCGGTATCGGGTTTTTCAAATGTTAGAGAGCAATAATCATTAAAATTAAATCGGGGAAAATTAGTATTCAATCGCTGGGGATAACTTAACGCATACTGAATTGGCAGTCGCATATCAGGCAAGCCCATTTGTGCTTTCATGCTTCCATCTTTGAATTGCACGATGGAGTGAATAATACTTTGTGGATGAATGACGACTTCAATTTGTTCGGCTTTCAGATTAAAAAGCCATTTTGCTTCAATCACTTCTAATCCTTTATTCATCAACGTTGCAGAGTCGATGGTAATTTTTGCACCCATGTTCCAGTTGGGATGATTGAGTGCTTGTTCTTTTTTTATTGTTGTCAAAAAATTTTTATCCTTTCCTCTGAATGGTCCGCCTGATGCAGTGAGAAAAATTTTTTCTATCGGATTGTTCCATTCTCCCATCAAGCATTGAAAAATCGCTGAGTGTTCTGAATCCACAGGATAAATGTTCACACCTTTTTCTTTTGCAAGTTTTGTTACAAGTTCTCCTGCAACGACTAATGTTTCTTTATTTGCGAGTGCGATTGTTTTTCCTGCTTTGATTGCCGAGATAGTGGAAGCAAGTCCTGCATAGCCCACAATTCCTGCCAGTACAATGTCAATGCTTTCCATCTGTACTACTTGTTCAATGGATTTGTTTCCGGCAAAAACTTTTATATCGTTTAGTGCATCTTTTACTTTTTGATATTTTTTTTCATCTGCAATCACTACGCAGTTGGGCTTGAACTCCAATGCTTGCTGAATAAGTAAATCGGCATTATTGTTGGCTGTGAGTACTTCTACTAAAAAATTTTCGGGATGTAACTTTATTACTTCCAGAGCTTGTATGCCGATGGATCCTGTGCTGCCGAGAAGAGCAATGTGTTTAGGTGTAAGATTCAATGGTTACTCCGGATTTTTCAGTTGAACATAAAGGACGGTTCCGAAAATTGCTGTTATCAGATTTTTAATAAAAAGATAGCATGACAATTATAAAAAACAAAAATAGTATTTTTATAGCATGTAAGAAATAAGATGGATTCAAGTTATTAATGCAACTTTTTGATAACATCCAGCATCTATTTAAGAGCAGTTCCGGAAATTGATTTTTAACCACGGAGCACACAAAGTCATTTCACAAAGAACACGAAGAACTCAATAAAATCAATGCTTTGTGGACTTTGTGATTTTTTAGTGGACTTGGTGGTTAAGTGTTTTTTGAATTTTTGGAACCGCCCTTAAAAATGTTAGTATCATTTTTTATTTTCTTGACAATAAAAAAATATTTGTATATTCGTCAAATGTTTTGTAATTTTACTTTTTATTTTTAACAAATTATTTTATTAATCTTAAAATTAAATTATATGAAAAATTTATTTACATCCGCATCGTTGCTTGTTTTAATTGGATTGAGCAATTTGATAAATGCTCAAAATCCTCACGTTACTTATTTTGATAATTACAAAATAGTTGTAACGTACAACACTAACATTGATATGAATACGATAAATGATAATACCGTTAAAGTTTGGGGCTCATATCAAGGGCGTATATCAAATACTTTTAGTGTTACTGACAGTGTTGTAACTATAACGCCTACTGCTACTCGCTATAAACCGGGAGAAGAAATATCGCTTACCATTACTTCGGGTGTACAAAATATGCAAAGTAACCCGATGCCTTCTTTTACGTGGAAAAAATTTGCGCAAGTTACAAGTTCTACAGCAGGTGAATTTGATGTTGTATCCACAGGATACGCACCTTCTATTACCAGCGATGGTAAATTGATATGTGCTGACGTGAATAAAGACAATAGAATGGATATAATATATTATGGGAAATTATCTACACAGAGCGGTAGTTATCCATATCCTTGGACTTATACATATAGAATGTATGTTTATATGCAATTATCTAATGGCACTTTTGATGCTGCGGTAGATTATTCTGCTTCTACAGATATTACGGGAATAGTTGTAGCCGATTTTAATAACGATGGCTATCCGGATATAGCACGAAGCACTTCTTCTACTGTTCAGATTTTAAGAAATAATGGTAATGGAACATTCTTGGCTCCGGTTTCTTATTCTATTTCTTCAAACAATGCAACCATAGCAGCAGGCGATGTTGATAATGATGGAGATATTGATATTGTAACAATAACAGATAATGCTACTTCAGCAGATAATATAGGAGTGTTAAAAAATAATGGTAATGGTAATTTTCTAACTGAAGTTACTGTGGGATTAGATTATAATGGAAATGGCTTAACTTTAGGGGACCTTGACAATGATGGTGATTTGGACTTAATTGCTACAACTTATTATTGCCAAGCAAATTCTGGATCCTATCCTTACCCTGTAATTTGTACAAGCATATCAAGCATCAGAATTTATGAAAACACAAATGGTTCATTCGCTTTATCTAGAAGCATTACTAATGACAATAACCATTGGATTAGAAACATATATGATTTTAATAATGATGGAAAAAATGATATTATAACATTTCCTGGCGATGCATCTAATATCAGATACTATTCAGGTAATGGAAATTTCTTTTTAAATGACCCTGTGCCAGTTGTAGGTAATACAACAGCATCGGGACAAAATGGACCTATTGGTGATATTGATGGAGATGGAGATATTGACATTATTATAAATGATTTTACCGAAGATGCTTCTCCTCCAAATCATTATACATTACTTAATAATGGAAGTGCTTCGTTTACTGTAAATAGTGGCGATATCCAAAATCAATCGCTTGTTTATAATTTAGCCGATATTGATGGTGATGGTGATTTGGATTTTGCATTTATAGCACCTAATGATATGCTGTCTATCGCCTATAATCGTAATTGCACGAGTACTATTCCTACGGCAAATAGTGTTATAGGTTGTAATGGATACACATTTACTTTAACAGCATCAGGAGGTACGGCTTATCGTTGGTATACAGATAGTATTGGATTTAATAAAGTTGGTAGTAATTCAAGTTATACTACACCTGTTCTTAATGTATCGGATACATTTTATGTTGCAAATTATTCTAATGGTTGCGAAAGCAAACGTAAAATGGTAAAAGTAACAATATATCAAATACCCGTAAAAACAAGTATGCCAACAGGAGTGCAGCTGTTATGCGTAAACAGTCCTAATACTTTATATACTACAACAAAAGCAACAAATGCAACATCATATAAATGGTTCATTGCTCCTACAACCGCGGGCACTATTACAGGCACAGATACAGCGGCTACTGTTGATTGGAGTACTACATTCACAGGTACAGTACAAATAACAGTAAGAGGCAATAACAGCAACGTTTGCGATGGACCAATATCAGATGTTCTTGCAGTTAATATAATTCCATATCCTGTTAAAGCGACAAAACCATCGGGACAAATACTTTTCTGTATCAATAGTTCCAATGCAACATATACAACAACAGCGACGTATGCAACCTCATATCAATGGGCTATTACTCCAACAACTGCGGGAACTATTACAGGTACAGATACAGTGGCTACTGTTGATTGGAACAATACATTTACGGGAACAGCAAAGATAACAGTAAAAGGTATTAACACAAGTATTTGCGATGGACCAATATCAGATACACTCGTTGTTAATGTAATTCCATATCCTGTTAAAGCAGCAACACCATCGGGACCTATATCTTTATGTATTTATAATCCAAATACAACAACTACAACATATACTATCCTCAAAGCGACAAATGCAACATCATATCAATGGTTCGTCACTCCCACAACTGCGGGTATTATAACAGGCACGGATACATCGGCTATAGTTGATTGGAATGATACATTCGTAGGCACAGCACAGATAACAGTTAAAGGTATTAACACAGGCATTTGTGATGGTCCGGTATCAGATGCTCTTACAGTTAATTTAATTTTAATTCCTGTTAAAGCGGCAACACCATCGGGACCTGCATCTTTATGTATTTATAATCCAAATACAACAACTACAACATATACTATCCTCAAAGCGACAAATGCAACATCATATCAATGGGC
>JAZDJJ010000069.1:0-8874 GCA_043804035.1 Bacteroidota bacterium | reverse complement strand
CCGATCTACATTTTACATTTTACATTTTACATTTTACATTTTACATTTTACATTTTACATTTTACATTTTACATTTTACATTTTACATTTTACATTTTACATTTTACATTTTACATTGTTTCATTGTTTCATTATTGCATTGTTGCTGCCCTTATGATTTATACCGATTTATTAGTTTGTTGTCAGCAGCGTACAAGTTAATTTCTAAAGGCATCTTTCCTAATGAGTGAGTAGCGCAACTAAAACAAGGGTCGTAAGCACGGATAGCAACTTCTACAGCGTTTTTCATGCCTTCGGTGATTTCGCTTTTCCCTGTCATTATTTTTTTAGCGACAATATTTACAGCGCAGTTCATCGGTTCGTTGTTGTTAGTAGTAGAAACTATTAAGTTTGCCATTACTATCTGGTCATGTTCATTGATGCGGTAATGATGAAATAATGTGCCGCGTGGTGCTTCTATTACTCCAACGCCTTCATTTATTTTTTTGCCTTTGATAACAAGATTGTCTGATTGTAAATCAGGGTCGTTGAGTAGTTGTTTGATAACTTCTCCGCTATGTAGCAATTCTATAAGGCGTGCCCAATGCGTGTGTAGTATTGTATGGTTTGGTTTGCCATTGGTATATGCTTTGTACTCTTCAAATTCCTTTTGTGCTAATGGTGTTGGAATAAAGTCGCAGGTATTAAATCGTGCTAATGGTCCAACAGTATACCAGCCGTCTTTTTTTCCAAGATGTTTTATGAAAGGAAATTTCATGTAACTCCACGAGCGAACTTCTTCGCCAATATATTGCAGATAGTCCTGATAATTGACATCGTCAAGAATTTTTTTACCGTCTTTATCTACTGCACGAAGTGCTCCATGATACAAATCAAGCGCACCATCTTTTCTAACAATACTTAAATAATTAGAAGGGATAACAGCAAAATTATCAATGAACTCTTTATTTTCTTTGTGATACGATTTGAACAGTTGCAATGCACCTATTGCCCATTCAATCATTTTGCTGATGTTCAGCGGGTCAGCACCTTTGAGAAATTTGTCGCGTTCATCAATAGTAAAATTTTTATTGATACCGCCGGGTATAGCCCCTGTCCCGTGAATTTTTTTACCTGCTGTTGCTTCTATAATTTCTTGTCCAAATTTACGCATCATCACGCCTTGCACGGCAAGTTCGGGATGCTTGAGAGCAACGCCAATTACATTGCGTAATATAGGGTCGCTATTGTAGCCAAGCAATAAATCGGGTGATACAAGATGAAAAAAGTGAAGTGCGTGGGACTGAAATGTTTGTCCGTAGTGCATCAGTCGTCTCATTTTCTCACCGACAGGAGTAAGTCCTTCGCCTATTCCTGCACCAACAATTACATCAAATGCTTTGGCAGCTGCGAGATGATGACTTACGGGACAAATGCCGCAAAGTCGCTGAACGATTACCGGCACTTCCCAATATGGTCTGCCTTGTATGAAACGTTCAAACCCGCGAAATTCAACAGCATGCAATCGTGTTTGCGTAACATTATGCATATCATCCATGTAAATATTTACTTTGCCATGTCCTTCTATTCTTGTTATTGGCTCTATGGTTATTTTTTTACTCATAGTTTTTTATTTATGTTTTATCTGTTAATCGAATTTAATTACTTCATAAGGAAGATTCATTTCTTTTCCTGTCAAAAGGGCTTCTAATGCGTTCCACAGCAAGTCGGCACATGGAGGACAGCCGGGAAGAAAATAATCTATCTTAACTATTTCATGACAAGGATATACTTTATTAAGTATCATCGGAAGTTCATCATCATTAGGAAGAATTTTTTCTTCGTTATTACCGATTGCTACTGTTGGTCCTGTCAGATATGCTTCTTCAAGGCATTCTTTGATAGATATTCCGTTTCTCATTGCAGGCAATCCACCCATAATAGCACATTCACCAACAGAAATCAGTATCTTACAATGTTTCCTAAATTCTTTTAGTACGTGAATATTTTCGCTATTGCAACATCCACCTTCTATAATACCTACATCGCATTGCTTAGTAAATTCTTTAATATCATTTATAGGCGATTTATTAAATTCCACTAATTCAATTAGTGTTAAAATTCGTTCGTCAATATCTAATAGCGACATATGACAACCAAAACATCCTGCCAGTGATGTAGTAGCAACTATTGCTTTACTCATATTATTTTCTCCTTATTTTTGATTGATTATTTTATTCTAGGACTTACGCAGAGTTTTCTTATTCTGCCACAAAGTCACCAAGGCACAAAGATTCACAAAGAAATTCTGTTGAATTATTCTCTTGCAAAACAAAAACTTGGTGTCTTTGTGTCTTGGTGGCATAAATGTTAGTTTATAAATGAATGTTTGCGTAAGTCCTATATTCATTGTTAAATAATTCAGCAGGATTTATTTTAAATTGCAACATCCTTGCTGTGTTTTTCCCACCATCACCACCTTTTCTTTGCATTGTAATTCTGCCTATTTTGAAGTTTCCTTTTTTAGTGATTTTAATTTCTCCGTTTCCGAAATAATTCATACAAAAATTCATTGGTTTAAGCATCCAACGAGCATTCTTTGCAACTTTTTGAGCTACCAACATCCATTCTGCTGCAAATTTTCCCTGCCCTTTCAATATGTCTGAAACAATTAACGATTGATTTTTCTTTAACCATTTTATCATTGCTTTTTGCTCTGCTTCTGTAAATTCATTTGCGAACATTCTACGTTTATCTTTTAGAATTTTATTTGTTGGCTTTTCTTCCCCTATATATCTTTTTATAATAGAAACAATATTTTGTGGAATACTCCACATATCAGTATATTTATCAACCCAGCGTTTGTCAATTTGATTAAATCCTTTAGGATTACTTACCAATTTTACTTGTAGATTTTCAACATCAATTGCTTTTTTCATCTTGATGGTTACTTGAACTTGAACATCTGTTTTGAATCCAGATATTTTTACGGCTCCTACATATTCAATTTCTGATAGTTTGTAATTCATCAGAATTAACCATGCTTGAGCATCTTTATCTTTTTCCCAGTCATTGAATTTCTTTACTATATCGTTTTCATTTCGGAACCCGTCTCTTGCTGTTTGAGAACCTTTTTCAATTAAATTCATGTTGCTGTAAATAAATCATTAATTACATGTTCTTTCAATCTTTCCTCTGCAATTTCAACATATTCCTTTGATATTTCGGAACCTAACCATTTTCTATTTAATAAATGTGCAATTTTTGCAGTTGTTCCGCTTCCCATAAAAGGATCATAAACAAGATCATTTTCATTTGTCCATGTGGTTATTTGATCAGTTACTAATTTTTCAGGAAATATAGCGGGGTGATTGTATGCAATTTTATCTTTTGTTGAGATTCCACCACCAACAGAATAGAAAAAAACATTACCAACTTTTTTCTCAGTTGTTCTTTCAACCTTTTCATAATCCAACGAGCCATTTTGTCCTCTATTCTTCATATTGGCAAGTCCTTGATATTTTGTTGGCTCTGTAATTGGGTTAAATTTCTTTGGACTACCTTTTGAAAATGCAAACATATATTCAAAATGCTGATGATACCTGTTACCAGTTTGCGGCATTGGATTGTTTTTATAATAAATCATTGTATCATGCAATCTAAATCCAACCTCTTTAAAAAACAATGCTTGTTTAAAAGATGTTCCGGTTTCACTTCCGTCAATTGTAGCATCTGCAACAACCCAAATAACAATTCCTCCAACTGATAATACCCGAAACAATTCTTTTGCAATTTTTTCAAATTCAAATCTGTACCCATTATAGTTTCTAATGTCGTCATAAGGTGGAGATGTAATTACAAAATCAATGAAATTGTCAGGCATATTGCCCATTGTAATCAAACAATTTTCATTATATATTTTTCCAAGTTTCATGTGCAAGTACAAGTAATTTTCTTAGATAATTTTTATTTCACTACCTATAGGTTTTTTATCGTATTTACGTTTGCCTATCGGAGTATCAAATCCCTTTTCTTTTAATAAGATGGCACCAACAGGGCAAACGTCCATCGCTTGCTGTGCGGTGTCATCATTCATTTTTGCTGCTAACTCGCTATCTATGTTAATCTCTAATTTGTTCCCTCTGTTAGAAAATGCAAAATAATTTTTTCCTGTTTCATCTTTAATACCACGAATACATTTTTTACATAAGATGCAACGATTACGGTCTATGTATAGTTTAGGTGTAAGAGCATCTACTTTTTTTAATGGGAAAGTGTATGGAAATTGCGGAACCATCATTTGATATTTATATGCTAATGCCTGAAGTTCGCAACTACCACTCTTTTCACAAGAAGGACAAAAATGATTTCCTTCAACAAAAAGAAGTTCTATAATGGTCTTACGCATCTCTTGCAATTGTGGTATATCGTTTTCTACTTTCATATTCGCACAATAACTATCAACAAGCGTTGTGCAAGATGCAACACATTTGCCGTTCATCTTCACAGTGCATATTCTACATGAACCCGCAGGAATAACATCTTTCATATAACAAAGGTGAGGAATATAAACACCATTTTCTTCTGCGGCACCTAAAAGATTTGTTCCTTCATCACAAATACATTCTTTACCATCTATAGTAAATTTTATTTTGTTACTCATATATTGATTCTTTTATTTATAAATAATGTTTGATTAGATATTAACTTTCCTTCCGACATAACTGCACGATTCAGCGATTGCCGATTGCATATCAAATTCATAAAAATCAGGATTGCTATCTTTGATAAGTGTCTCATATTGTTCGCGGAAATTTTCAATAGTAGTGAGTATCGGATTGGCTGCTGTTTGTCCTAATCCGCAACGATTAAGTTCTTTCATCATTTTTCCCAATTTTACCATTTCATCAAGGTCTTGTTTTTTACCTTTGCCATCAATAATTTTTTTTAATTTTTCTTTCAGTATGCATGTCAAACTACGGCAAGGAACACAAGAACCACAGGACTCATCAACAAAAAATTCTGTAAAATTTAACACAAGGTCTTTCAATAAATTTCTGTTTTTATTTATTATTATCATTGAACCGCCAGTGGGCAAGTCCTCATAAGCAATTTTTCTCTGAAATTGCGAAGGATTGATGCATAATCCTGATGGTCCTGCAACTTGTACTGCTTGCACATTTTCTGCTCCGCACATTTTAAGCATCTCGTTAATTGTCATGCCCCATTCAATTTCATATACACCGGGATTTTTACAATCACCTGAAATGCTAAGCAACTTTGTTCCTGAAGAATCTTTAGTGCCGATGGACTTGTACCACTGGCTTCCTTTTTCAACGATGCGCACAACAGAACAAAGTGTTTCAACATTATTGACTGCTGTGGGTTGCTGTAAATAACCTTTGGTAACAGGGAAAGGAGGGCGATTGCGTGGCTCTCCTCTTTTGCCTTCAGCCGATTCTATCAATGCCGACTCTTCACCACAAATATATGCTCCAGCACCAATCTGTATGCGTATATCAAAATCAAATCCTCGTTTGTTTGCAATATCTTTTCCGAGCAAATTATTTCTTCGCATATCAGAAAGAATATGTTCAAGATGCGTGATGAGATAGCGGTATTCACTACGCAGATAAAGAATTCCTTGTTTAGAGCCGATAGCATAACCGCCGATAATCATACCTTCAAAAATCATGTGTGGCAATTCGGTTAGCAGAACACGGTCTTTAAAAGTTCCGGGTTCGCCTTCATCAGCATTACATATTATATATTTATTTTCACTTTTTGTTTTACTACAAAAATCCCATTTCATTCCCGTAGAGAAACCTGCACCACCACGACCACGAAGATTAGAATTTTTTATTTCTGCAATCAATTGCTCTGGCGACATACTTACTAATTTGATAATAGCATCACCCTGTTTATATTCAGCAAACAACACAGAGCCATTCCTGATAATGTTGTTGTTTACCATTGTCTTCAGATATTCAGAATTATTTGTTTTATCGCCAAACGATGTTACAAATTCTCGCACTGCTTTACCTGCTTTGAATCCTCTGACTATTTCTTTTACTTTATCTGTCGTCAGTTTAGTAAATACAACACCATTGATGATAGCAGCAGGTTCTTGATCGTTCATACCGATACAAGCAGTATCATAAAGTCCTATTAGTCCGTCTTTACTGACGTTCCCGAATGTACAACCAACTTCTTGTTCAAATGTTTCAGCAATTTCATTGCGCCCCATCATACACGCAACAGCACTATTGTTGAGATATACTGCGTATTTACCAATAGGTTTAGTAGAAAAAAAGTGATAAAACGAAATAGTTTGCTCTACATCTACTTTTGATATACCAAATTCTTTAGATATTTTGCCAATCGCTTCTTTTGAAATATATCCTATTTCATCTTGTATATCTACTAGAATATCCATTAAGCGAGTGATATCCTTTTTATATTTATCAACAGTTTTTTGAATAGTAAATTCCATAAATTATTTTTTAATTTGTATTATTTAGAATATCGTGGCGAATGTATATAAAATCGTCAATAAAAAAATAATGATTTAAATCACTAATTCCATTTTGGATAAGTAATGAATATTTGCCACAGATTATCAGATTGAACTATAAAATATTTCAAATAGCAATTCTATATTTTTTATTTTTGAAGAATGAACAAACAAAAAAAGCAGAAGCAAAAATATTTTCTTGTGATTTTACTTATAATCACTTGCTGTGCATTGTTGCCTTCTCTGAAAAATAATTTCATCAACTTGGATGACCCACAGTATCTTACTGAAAATCCCATCGTAAAAAATCTTAATGCGGAAAATATAAAAGCAATTTTCTCAGAGCAGTTTGTCGGTAATTATCAACCGCTTACGATGTTGAGTTATATGATAGAATACAAACTTTTCGCGATGAACCCAGTTGGTTATCATTTAATGAATTTGATTTTTCATTTACTGAGTACTCTGCTGGTTTTTCTTATCATCAAAAAAATTTCAGAAAATAATTTAATTGCTTTTATCACTTCTTTGCTTTTCGGAATTCATCCTCTGCATGTGGAATCGGTGGCGTGGATTTCCGAAAGGAAAGATGTGCTGTACGGATTTTTCTTCTTGTGGTCGCTTTACTTGTACATTCTTCATACAAAACAGGAAAAACAATTCGGTAAATATTTTTTATTTTCTCTTTTACTTTTTATCTGTTCCATTATTTCCAAAGCGCAAGCAGTAGTATTGCCTGTAGTTTTTTTTGCAGTAGATTTTCTGATGAAAAGAAAATTCACAAAGAAAACTATTCTTGAAAAAATTCCATTCTTCCTTCTTGCAATTGTGTTTGGATTGATTGCGGTAAAAGTTCAGAGCAGTGCGGGAGCAATGCAAACATTTCAGTATTTTCCTTTTCATGAGCGGATTCTTTTTTCCTGTTATGCGATGATGACTTATCTGCATAAACTCATTCTTCCAATAAATCTTTCATGCTTTTATCCTTATCCTGAAACAAATGATAAAATAAATACTGTCTGGGTTTATATCAGTCCTGTGGTTTTGCTTGTACTCGCATTTCTCATATCTAAATTTTTCAGAAAGTCAAACATTATTTTGTTCGGAGTATTTTTCTTTCTCATTACAATTATTTTTGTTCTTCAACTTCTTCCCATTGGTGATGCATTGTACGCCGACCGTTACACTTACATTCCTTCTATAGGATTGTTTTTTATTGCTGCAAATTATTTTTCTCCATTTATAAAAAATAAAACTGCTACTGCCATTGCCACTGTTTATTTATTATGGTTTTGTTTTTTATCTTTTCAGCAGACAAAAGTATGGCACGACAACATTACACTTTATACTTCTGCAATTGATAACGGATATAAAGCGGCTATCATTTACAACAACCGAGGCGCTGCATTTTCAGATATAAAAAACAATGAATGTGCGCTGAAAGATTTTACTTCGCTTGTTGAACTTAAGCCACGTTATCCGAATGGATGGAGAAACAAAGCATTGATTCATGAACGGCTCGGACAAAATAAAGAAGCGATTCATTCTTACACAGAAGAAATAAAATATTATCCTGACGATTACAAAAATTATTCAGGCAGAGGCGCACAACGTGCATTGCTTAATGATTTTCAGGGAGCAATTGCTGATTATACGAAAGTGATTGAACTTCAGCCGAAACTTCCGGATGGATATTATTTGCGTTCGGAAGCATTTGGCAAAAACGGAAAACTGAATGAAGCATTTACAGATATCAATCAGGCAATTTCATTATCACCAAACTACGCAGAAGCATTTAACAACAGGGGAATTATAAACAGTATGAGTGGAAAATATCAAGATGCAATAAATGATTTTACAAAAGCTCTTGGAATAAAACCTGATAATTCAGGTGCGTACACAAATCGCGCATTGGCTTACAAAGGATTAGGAAAATTTTCCGAAGCACTTCAGGATATGCTCACAGCGAAAGAAAAAGGAATTGCTGTAGATGAACTTTTTATCAATGAACTGCGGAAACAAATACATTTGCCCATTCAATTAAAGAAATAAAAAAGGGGCAAATGCATAAGTGCGTAGGTGGACTTATCGGCAGTGTCTGTTGGGTGTGCAGTAGGTTGTTTCCACTTTGCAGTAGGTTGTTTCCACTTTGCAGTAGGGAGTTTCCACTTTGCAGTAGGGAGTTTCCACTTTGCAGTAGGGAGTTTCTATTTTGCAGTAGGGAGTTTCCACTTTACAGGTCGGAGTTTCCACTTTACAGGTCGGAGTTTCCACTTTACAGGTGCTTGTTTCCACTTTACAGGTCGGAGTTTCCACTTTACAGGTCGGAGTTTCCACTTTACAGGTCGGAGTTTCCACTTTACAGGTCGGAGTTTCCACTT
>JAZDJJ010000068.1:0-4501 GCA_043804035.1 Bacteroidota bacterium | reverse complement strand
TTTTACTTCTATCAAATAAATTCCATCGGGATTATTGTTCATATCAAGTTTAATTTCCTTACTTACAGGAACTACAATTTTTTTAGAAAGTATTGCTTCGCCAATTGCATTATAGATAGTAACATTTATGGAATTTATATTCGGCAAATCAACATGCATAAATATATTGCCATCAGATGGATTAGGATAAAAGGAAATATTATCGCTAATAGAAATGTCATTGATTTCAACAGTAGAACATTTGGTAGCAGCGCCATTTCCTAAACTTGTGCGGCATTGATTGTAAGAGGCAACCATTTTTGCTTTTTGTCCTGCGGTAAACATCACGCGGCAGTCGTCATTTGTATAATCCTCGTAATTCCAAATCATATCAATATTATTGGTAGGTGTTTCGGTGCAGGTGTTTTTCTGTGTGCAGGCAGATGCTGACGAAGAAGATGGTGGAGTATCGCAAATCTTATCTCCCTCGGTAGCACAAGTGGATGCAGTGTTTCCTGCACATCCGCCTTCAAAGGTATGTTTCAGTCCAAGATAATGTCCTATTTCATGCACAGCCGTTCTGCCTTTTTTACGTAGAGGCATAGTAGTGCAATTGCTACTTTGCCCGGTATATTGATAGTGAAGAGCAACACCATCAATTTCGGCGGGATAAAGACATGGCTGGTAAGAATATCCACCAGAGTTGAGATTTCCTACCCAGATGTTCAGGTAACTAGTGTTTCCCCAAGTAGTGGAGCCACCAGAAGAATTATATTTTATTTTATTATCTGTTGTGAATTGCGTTACAGTAGTTTGTTTTCTTACAATTCCACTTGTTGAATTTCCCTGTGGATCTTTTGTGGCAAGACAGAAATTAAATTCGCAATCGGCAGCCACTGCCTGAAATTGTGCAGGGGCAATTGATATATCAGTATTTAGTTTTCTAAAATCGCGATTCATCGCGTCAATCTGGCTTTTAAGACAATCATCTGAAAGATTCTCAGCAGCAACGCGCCACACAATATGAAACACCACAGGAATAGTAACTACTCCTTGTGTTTTAGGATAAGGATTTTTTTGTAAATAATTACTGATGGTTTCTTCAAATACTTTTATTCGTTGATCAATTCCCGGGTCCAATTTCCGCTGATATTCTAATGCGTCATCATATCCGCATACTTTTAGTTCTTTATTTTTCTGCTCAGGTTCTCGTGCAGAAAGTTTTATATTGCAAAGGATAAATTGCATTGTTGCAATTATAAAAATAGAGAGGAGTATTTTTGTTTTCATATAATAGGGTATTAAATTTTAATAATACAAAAATAATCATTTACTAATATATGCGAAAAATTTATTTTTCAATTATTTTTGCAGGTGCCCGCAGATACAAAAATTCTGTGTGATTAAAAATTTTATGTAGGTTTGTATTGTTAATAGTAAAAATCTAAAATTAAATATATGTCAATTGCAATAAATCAATCAAAACTCATAGCACTTCTCGGCTATGATGCCGATAAATTCCTCCATTACAAATGTAAGGGGATTCCTAAAGAACAGATACATCTTCCGGGACCTGATTTTATTGAACGTATTTTTTCCATTAGTAATCGTAGCGAAAAAGTTTTAAACAATCTCAAAAGAATTTACAATCACGGGCGACTATCAGGCACAGGTTATCTTTCTATTCTTCCCGTTGACCAAGGCATTGAACATTCTGCCGGAGCATCATTCTCTCCAAACCCAATGTATTTTGATCCTGAGAACATTGTAAAACTTGCCATAGAAGGCGGATGCAACGCAGTTGCTTCAACATTTGGAGTGCTTGGCATCGTGTCAAAAAAATATGCAAACAAAATTCCTTTCATCGTAAAAATAAATCACAACGAGTTTCTTTCTTATCCAAATAAATACGACCAGATTTTTTTCGGAACAGTTGAAAGTGCATACAATATTGGCGCCGCAGCTGTTGGTGCAACTATTTATTTTGGTTCAGCTGAATCATCACGGCAGATAACTGATGTTGCAATGGCTTTTGCAAAAGCACATGAAATGGGAATGGCAACGGTGCTGTGGTGCTATCTCAGAAATTCTGCTTTCAAAAAAGATGGAGTTGATTATCATACTTCTGCGGACTTAACAGGACAGGCAAATCATCTGGGCGTTACCATTCAGGCGGATATTATCAAACAAAAACTTCCAACTAATAACGGTGGATTCACTGCTTTGAATTTTGGAAAGACGCATGCAAAAGTTTATTCCGAACTCACATCTTGTAATCCGATTGATTTATGTCGTTATCAAGTTGCGAATTGTTATATGGGAAGAATTGGATTGATAAATTCAGGGGGAGAATCCAAAGGCGATTCTGATCTTACAGAAGCAGTAACCACAGCTGTCATCAACAAACGTGCTGGCGGTCATGGTTTGATTTCCGGAAGAAAAGCATTTCAAAAACCAATGAAAGAAGGAATAGAAATTCTGAATGCAATACAAGATGTGTATTTATCAAAAGAAGTTACTGTTGCATAATCATCCTTTGCTTTTTTATATTCTCGTATGCCTGTTGCACTTTTTTGAATTTTTCGTTAGCGGCTTTTTGTACATCTTCACCTAAACTTGCAACACGGTCAGGATGAAATTTCATCGCCATTTTGCGATAAGATTTTTTTAATTCTTCATCAGTAACATCAGAAGAAATTTCTAGAATTTTATAATCACTGTTCGCATCGCGATAATACATTGCCTTGATGGAATTTTGGTCGGGCGTACTAATACCAAGATAATAAGCGATGCGTTCTACAATTTCTATTTCGGCATCATTTATATGACCATCAGCATTAGAAATACCATACAAATAGTGAAGTAACTGCAAACGTGAAGCAAGAGGCATGTAATGCTTAATCTGAAGACAAACATTCTGCAAAGGAATTTCCTGTTTCAGAATTTCGCGAAGCAGGAACATGGCTTCACTTGCCTTTGCTGTACCAAACTGCTGTGCCAAAAATTTTCTCACATACTCTATTTCCAATTTCGTTGTTTTTCCATCGCTCTTTATCACAGCGGCAGAAAGTACAAGCAGAGTAGCCATGAAATCATTTACACCCGATGAAGAAGTATTTGTTTTAACACGATGGGTTGTTACTTGTGATTCATCTACTAATGAACCAACAACAAAACCAATGATAGCACCAATGGGACCACCAAGCGCCCAACCTAATCCTCCTCCGAGCCATTTACTGAATTTTGCCATAAATTAATTTTGTATAAAATTTATCACTATTGTCCCACAAAAGTAGTCAAATTCAGACCTCCTGACCTTTTGTATATTTTGTCAAAGATCAAATACCAAAACGAAATAAAAATCAAAAATAATTTTGTCTTGAAGAACAAATGGAATTATTAACTCCGTCATTTTTGACGAAGAATAATTGTTTCATTGTTTTGTAATAATGGAATCCAATCTGCCTGTGCGTCACCTGTCTGCGTGGTCGCACAGGCAGACGCAGACAGGTATCTAACGGCTTTAGCCATAACTTTTCAAAATGATTATATTCGTATTTAATCTGAACAAACAATAAACTTGTAGTGAGTTTGCCGAACTAAGTGATTGGTATAATCGTTCTTAATTGCTTTTGGTTAGGGCTGAAGCCCGTGTTATCATTTTGTTTCTTCTCCGCCATAAATGGCGGAGTAAGTTTATCATTATCTAACAACATTCACATGTCCAATATATGTATGTTTCTTGTCAAAAATATCAAGCAACTTTACTTTCCATACATAAGTATCTTCTTGTACTAACTCTCCGCTTGCACTATTTAAATCGGCTTTGCCGGCATCTTTTTCTACTTTCCCATCCCATTTGCAGGCAGAAGGCATCCCCTCTACACCTGCAATATCCCATTTTGTATTCTTTCCTTCGAAATTGCAATCCCACAGCAGATTTCCCCAGCGGTCAAATACCCATATTTTATATTCCTTTATTCCTCTTCCCTTCCCATAAAATACTTCATTAACACCATCGTCATTAGGAGTGAATGTGTTGGGAATGTAAAAAGTAAATTCAGGAATAATTTCTATCAGATGACAAGTTGTATCCCAGCATCCATACTGCGTTTGTACTCTCATGCAAACATTGTATCTATAAAAGTCGTTTGTTTTACAACAAGTGGAAGCATAAGAGTGAATGGGATCTGTACTTGTAATGTCTTTCGGAGAACCATCTCCAAAATCCCATTCCCATTGTACCACATCGCTTGACCAGAGATCACCAAAAGCAAACACAGGGTCAGTAATAATTGCTTGTGTTGGCGATACGTAAAATTCGGCTTCGGGCCAAGGATATATAGTAACAAGCGGAGTGATGGTAATAGTGTCTTTGCAACCATAATTTGTAGTTACTATCAATGAACCTCCGTATTCACCAGGTGCGTAATAGCAGACCTTTTGATTCTGATTAGTGGATGAACCGGGATCTCCTCCGGGAAATGTCCATTGCCAGGTAGTTATGTTTCCATCTGTTGAT
>JAZDJJ010000067.1:0-13096 GCA_043804035.1 Bacteroidota bacterium | reverse complement strand
GGTGTTATTCAGATAAAAAAATTTAAACACGAAAAAGGAATTTTTGAATACAGAAAAAATAAGAATGCTTTTTTTTCTTTCACACAGTTAAAATATGATTCTGCACAAGGAGTGCCCGAAGGGGATATTAGTATTGAAAATATTAATAAGCAAATAATTTTCGCTACCAATAAAGGACTTTACAAAATAGAATCCGGGCATTTTATTCCGAATCATTCTTTTCAAAAACAATTTTCTGACGGCTCACACATAATTCATCGCGTTGCATGCGATAATACATCAGGAAACATCTGGCTTGAAACTATTGATATTAAAAAAAATAAATTCAATATTGGTTTTTTGAAAAAAGAAAATAATGGCAATTATCTATGGTGCGATACTTTATTTTTTCCTTATTCAGATGAAATCATACATTCTATATTTCACGATGCGAACGGGATAAGTTGGTTTGGAGGTACAGCAGGACTTTTTAGATTTGATATAAACACCAGAAAGAATATCAATATTCCGTATAACACTCTCATCCGTAAAGTTACGGTTGGAAATGACTCTGCGATTTTTTATGGTGCTTTTTCTGATACAAATCATTCGGCTTCATTCGTTCAAAGTTCTACGATGAAACCTATCCTTCCTTTTATTAACAACTCCATTATTTTTGAATTTGCCGCTCCTGATTTCAGCAATGAGATTGCTACACAATATCAATATTTTATGGAAGGATTTGATAAGAACTGGAGCAACTGGCAACAGGAAACCAAAGCAGTTTATACAAACCTTCCCAAAGGGAATTATTTTTTTCGTGTGAAAGCCAAAAATATTTTTCAAAAAGAAAGTAAGGAAGCAGTTTTTGAATTTACCATCAGGCCTCCATGGTATTTTACATGGTGGGCATACATTTGTTATATTATTCTCTCCATCGGGTTTATTTGGGGAATTGTTATTTTTTTTACTCGCGGACTAAAAGCAATCATACGGGAAAGAACATTAGAAATAGTGAAACAAAAAAATGAAATTGAATATAAAAACCGGGAGATTACCGACAGCATCAACTATGCAAAAAGAATTCAGGAATCTATTTTGCATCATCAAAAATTATTGTATTCACAATTCTCTGAAAGTTTTATCTTGTACAAACCGCGTGATATTGTAAGCGGCGATTTTTATTGGTTCGTTGAAAAAAACCGGAAGTTTATTGTTGCTGCATGCGATTGTACAGGGCACGGAGTACCTGGCGCATTTATGTCGCTCATCGGTTATTCATTGCTCAATGAAGTGGTAATAGAAAAATCCATAGAGGAGCCGTCAAAAATTTTAGATTCAATTAAACAGGGAATTATTAAATTGCTTGGGCAAACCGGACAAGAAGGAGAACAAAAAGACGGCATGGATATGTCGCTGGTAAGTTTGGAATTAAAATCTGATACCGATACTAAAGACAAATCCTCAACTTTCAATCTTCGGTATGCCGGAGCCAATAATCCACTTTATATCATTCGTAAGGGACAACTCATAGAATTAAATGCCGACAGGATGCCGATTGGAATTTATTTCGGACAAGATAGACCATTCACCACCAAAGAACTTCTGATTGAATCAGGAGATATTTTCTATCTGTTTACCGATGGATTTACCGACCAGTTTGGCGGAGATAAAGGAAAAAAATTTACCAAGAAACGATTCAAAGATTTCCTGATTACTATACAGCACGAACCGATGAGCAGACAAAAAGAACTATTAGATAAATTATTTGCCGATTGGAGTAACAAACAACAACAGGTGGATGATGTGATGGTAATTGGAATACGGGTATAACTATCTGCACGGTGAGTTTTTTCTCCTTTATCTTGTAAAATATTGATAATTTATTTCTCTCAGAAAAAAATTACATTAATTACTTAATATCAGTATAAATTACAAATCATTTTTTTAAAAATGAAAACAAAATCCAAAACAAAAATTCTTCAATTGAAAATAACGTTGAAGGACATCAAGCCATCTATCTGGCGCAAAATACTTGTAGAAGACACTATTACCTTTCGCAAATTTCATTACATTCTTCAAATAGTGATGGGATGGGGTGGTGGGCATCTGCATGAATTTAGTATCAATAATTATGCTATTGGTCCTACAGAAGATGACGATGCTTTGGATTATAAACCCGACCTCATCAGTGATAGAAAAATTACGTTACAGGAAGTTATCAGTGATGAAAAAGAAAAATTTACTTATAACTATGACTTCGGAAATGATTGGGAACACATAATAGTTGTGGAGAAAATTTTGCCGAAAGAAGACAAAAAATTTTATCCTGTATGTCTGAATGGATCACGCGCTTGTCCTCCCGAAGATTGTGGCGGCCCCTGGGGATATGATGAATTATTGAAAATATTGGCTGACAAAAAACATCCGCAGCATAAAGAACAGCAGCAATGGCTGGAAGATGTGATGGGGTATGAAGAAGGATATGACGCGGAGTTTTTTGATGTTGCAGAGATTAACGAAATATTACAATATAAAAGTAGTTCTCAAAATTGATTTCTTTATCACGAATTGCACAAAGTTATTTCACGAAGAATACGAAAATAGCAATCAATAAAATCAATGCTTTGCGAAACTTGACAACTAAAAAATAAACAAAATGGCTAAAACTTCAGAAGGTAAAATAATTGACTATATCTCTGGTGTTGAAGTGAACGCAACTCCTGAAGAAATTGAAGCAGTGCAAGTTTTTTCCCGACAACTTGTAGAGGACTATGGATATAAAAAAGAGCAAATACAAACAAGACCTCAATTCAGAGTTAAGGTAAGACCATCTGACACGAAAAAAGAATATCCTGTTGACATTGCTGTTTTCAAAGACAAAAACAAAATGGAAGATGATGTTTATATCATAGTTGAGTGCAAAAAGAAAAACAGAAAAGACGGGAAAGGGCAACTGCAAGATTATCTGCGTTTTTCAAAAGCAGGGTTAGGCGTTTGGTTTAATGGTGAAGAAAGATTATTCCTTCGCAAGTTTGAAAAAGATGGCAGAATAGAATTTCAAGAAATTCCAAATATTCCAGTCGCTGGACAAAGAATTGAAGATATTGGAAAATTCAGACAGAAAGATTTAAAACCAACACATAACTTAAAAGCAATTTTCAAATCAATTCGTAATCATCTCGCTGCAAATACAGTTGGAGCAACAAGAGACGAAGTTTTGGCACAACAACTTATCAATTTGATTTTCTGCAAACTTTATGATGAAAAAAGTACTGTCCCCGAGGAAGTTGTACGTTTTCGTGCCGGAATAGATGAAAAGCCAAAAGAAATTGAGAATAGAATAATCGAAATTTTTAAAGACGTTAAAACTTATATGCCTGAAGTAATTGACAAAGAAGATAGAATTTCACTTGATACAAATTCTATTGTTTATGTGGTCGGTGAACTTCAAAATTATTCTTTGATAAATTGTGAACGAGATGTTATTGCAGACGCTTTTGAAATATTTATCGGACACGCTTTGAAAGGTGGTCAGGGACAGTTTTTCACTCCGAGAAATGTTGTAAAAATGATGGTTGAAATATTGCAACCAACGGAAACCGACAAAATAATTGACCCCGCTTGTGGAAGCGGAGGATTTCTAATTGACGCCTTAAAATATGTTTGGGGTGTCGCAGATAAAAAATATCGCGAACTTGGATGGAAGGAAAAAGAAATTGATACTGCTAAAGTTAGAATTGCTACAAATAATTTCAGAGGGCTTGACAAAGATTATTTTTTGAGCAAAGTCGCAAAGGCATATATGAATTTAGTTGGAGATGGCACTACAGGAATAATGTGCGAGGACAGTTTGGAAAACCCTAATAATTGGAAACAAGAAACGCAATTAAAAATTCAACTTGAAAGTTTTGATGTATTGCTTACCAATCCGCCTTTCGGGAGTAAAATTACAGTTTCCGGGGAAGAAAAATTAAAACAGTTTGATGTTGGTTACAAATGGAAATATAACGATGAATCTAATAGGTATGAAAAAACCGAAAAACTAAAAGAGCAAGAAGAACCACAAGTTTTATTTATTGAAAGATGTTTGGCTTTGCTTAAAGACGGTGGGAAAATGGCAATGGTATTACCAAGCGGAATTTTAGGAAATGAACAAGAAGAATATTTAAGACAATATATTTTAGACAGAGGGCATTTGTTTGCAATTGTAGAATTACCATTTGAAACTTTCAGTCCTAATGTAACAATCAATGCAAGTGTTCTCTTTGTTCAAAAAGGAGAAAATAAGAAGAAAGACATTTTCATTTCTATAAATGAAAATTGCGGACACGATAAAAAAGGCAGACCATCTGACAAAGACGATATTCCTAATGTGGCAAGATTATACAACAGTAAGAACTCAGATGAAAATAATTTTTTTATAAAATCTTCTTTGCTTGAAAGCAGCTTTGTTGCAAAACGCTATTTAAAAAAATACATTGACAACATTGAAAGAATTGAAAGTTCAAAATACGATGTTGCAAATTTTGGAGATATAATTTCTTCTGTTCACAATGGTGCAAACATTGACGATGCATCAATTTATGTAGAGAAGAAAGAAGGCATTCCCTATATTCTTGTTAAGAGCATTACAAAGGAAGGTATCAACTTTGAAAACTTAAAGTTTATCAAGAAATCATTAACTACAAACCGAGATGTAATTAAAAACAAAGTAGATGAAAATTCTATTGTAATGACAAGAGCAGGCAACTCTGGTATTGCTGCCAATATTCCGCCTGACTTAGTTGGAGGTGTAGCGTCAGGGTTTCTAATTAATATCAAAATCAAAAAAGATATTGATCCTTATTATATTGTTTCATTTTTGAACTCTGAATATGGACAAATGCAATTAGAAAGAATTTCAAGCGGTTCTATTTTGCAAAGTATTCGTTCGTCGGACCTAAAAAAAATAAAAATAATTCTGCCGCCAAAAGATATTCAAAAATCAATCGGAAAAAAATTAAAAGAAGCCGTTTATGCAGCAGCAGCGGCCCGAACAAAGATCGAAGAAGCGGATAATGATATTTCAAAACTAATTTAGATATGTCAGCAAAATTTTAAAACAAGAGATTGTCAAACTAAAAACAAAATGGAAAGGGAGAATTTTTCTTTCCAATAATTCTATTGTATATTTTGAAAATGGATAAAAAAAATAACTGGTGGCAATCAGGCGATTCAAAAGATGATTTATGGATTACTGTGCCGATTGTTGAACAACTTTGGAACGAATTTATTTATCTGTAAGGAACCGGCTACTATCCTGCAATCCGCAGAACTGTAATTGGCGCTACTATACCACATTTGAGAGAAGAAAGAATGAGACAAATTTTAATTCCAATTTTTACCGAACAACAAATAAAATCCATCACTGAGAAAACACAGAATGCTTTTAAACTGAAAGCGGAAAGAAAAGAATTGATAAATGATGTATTAAAAGAAATTGATAAAGAGTGTGAAAAAATTAAACGATAAATAATCTCATCAATTTGTAGTACTTACTCATAAAAGAATAATTTTATGCTTCACAGCAGGACTTACAAAATCATGAAAACAACCAAAAAACTTCTCGCAAAAAAAATTATCACTACTGAACCAATTCCAGGTTCAAAGAAAATTTATGTGAACGGAAAAATTCACAATATTAAAGTTCCGATGCGTGAGATAGAAATTTCAGATGGACAAGAAAAGAAATTTATTGCTTATGATACCAGCGGACCTTACACCGACCCGAATATAAAAATTGATGTAAAGAAAGGACTTCCACGCATTCGTGAAAAATGGAATTTCTGCCGAAATGAAAAAGGTCAGATGCATTACGCAAAAAAAGGCGTCATCACTCCCGAAATGGAGTTTGTCGCTATTCGTGAAAATGTTACTCCTGAATTTGTCAGAGATGAAATTGCAAAAGGGTTGGCAATTATTCCATCCAACATTAATCATCCTGAGTGCGAGCCGATGATTATTGGTAGGAATTTTTTGGTGAAGATAAATGCCAATATCGGCAAATCAGAAGTTGCTTCCAGCATAGAAGAAGAAATAGAAAAAATGGTTTGGTCTATTCGCTGGGGAGCAGATACGGTGATGGATTTGTCAACAGGAAAAAATATTCATGAAACACGCCAGTGGATTATCCGAAATTCTCCCGTACCAATTGGAACAGTTCCGATTTATCAGGCATTGGAAAAAGTAAATGGCAAAGCAGAAGATTTGACTTGGGAAATTTTCAGAGATACTTTAATTGAGCAATCAGAACAGGGTGTTGACTATTTCACTATTCACGCTGGGGTCTTGCTTCGTTACATTCCGCTCACAGCAAAACGCATGACGGGAATTGTTTCTCGTGGTGGTTCCATTCTTGCTAAATGGTGTCTTGCTCATCACAAAGAAAATTTTCTTTACACACACTTTGAAGAGATTTGTGAAATAATGAAACAGTATGATGTGGCATTTTCACTCGGAGACGGATTTCGTCCTGGATCTATTGCCGATGCAAATGATAAAGCACAATTTGCCGAACTCACCACGCTTGGCGAACTCACAAAAATTGCATGGAAGTACGAAGTACAAACAATAATTGAAGGCCCCGGTCATGTGCCGATACATCTCATAAAAGAAAATATGGATAAGCAATTGGCGATTTGTCATGGGGCACCATTTTATACTCTTGGTCCGCTCACAATTGATATTGCTCCCGGCTACGATCATATCACTTCTGCAATTGGCGCTGCGATGATTGGTTGGTATGGAACTGCAATGTTGTGTTATGTTACTCCAAAAGAACATCTCGGACTACCGAATAAAAAAGATGTAAAGGACGGAGTGATTGCTTACAAAATTGCCGCTCATGCTGCTGATCTTGCGAAAGGACATCCCGGTGCACAACTGAGAGATAATCTTTTGAGTAAAGCGCGTTTTGAATTTAGATGGAAAGATCAATTCAATCTTTCTCTTGATCCAGATATTGCAAAAGAATTTCACGATGAAACATTGCCAGAGGAAAAATCAAAAGTGTCGCATTTCTGTTCTATGTGCGGACCGCATTTTTGTTCTATGAAAATTACACAGGATGTACGTGAGTATGCAGAGCAATTTGGAATAGCCGAAGAAGAAGCATTATCAAAAGGAATGGAAGAAAAAGCAAAAGAGTTTATTAGTTTAGATAAACACCTGCATATCGTATAACTTCTTATAAACTCCTCCTTCCGCAAGCAAGTTGTTATGTGTTCCTCTCTCTACAATTTCTCCTTTCTGTAAAACAATTATTTCATCGGCATGCTGAATAGTAGAAAGGCGATGGGCAATTACAAGGGATGTACGGTTCTTCATTAGTTGATGCAGAGCATCTTGAACTAATCGCTCTGATTCGCTGTCAAGAGATGAAGTTGCTTCATCTAAAATAAGTATTGCCGGATTTTTTAGTACTGCTCGTGCAATGGCAATACGTTGACGCTGTCCTCCTGAAAGTTTTCCGCCACGGTCGCCAATGTTCGTTTGATATTGCTGTGGCATTTGCATAATAAAGTCGTGAGCGTTGGCGATTTTGGCAGCGGTAATGATATTCTCATTTAAATCTTTTCGCAAATTGTCGGAGAGAACTTGTTGTTTTTTTTCTCTTTCACTAACAGGGAGTGCGTCAGTGGAATATCCAAATGCAATATTATTTTCCACAGTATCATTAAACAAAATAGATTCTTGTGTAACAATACTCATCAGGTTTCTCAGGTCAACAATTTTCAAATTGCGGATAGATACTCCATCTATGAGAATTTCGCCTTCATCGGGATCGTAAAATCTCGGAAGCATATCAGCAAGTGTTGTTTTTCCAGAGCCCGATTGTCCTACCAGCGCGATGGTTTTTCCTTTTTCAATTTTCAGATTGATATTTTTTAGTACCCATCCTGTACCTCCTTTGTGATAAGCAAAAGAAATGTTTTTATATTCTATCTCTTGTTCAAAAGTTTTTTTGTCTTTGGGCGATAGAGATTCCTTGATTGTTTCTTCTGCAGAAAGTATCTTCTCTATTCTTTCAATAGAGGCAAGTCCTTTTTGAATATTGTAGTAAGCAGTAGTTAATGCTTTGGAAGGTGCAATGAGTTGATAAAAAATGGCTATGTAAGTAATAAAAACAGCAGCGGGTAATGTTTCGTTCAGAACAAGTTTCCCACCTAAATAAACAAGAGTCATCAGCACAAATGCACCAAGGAATTCGCTGAGCGGAGAAGAAATATCAGTTTTGCGATACATACGTACCATAGTTTTTGTATAGATACGGTTCTCGTTCGAAAATTTTTTATTCATAATCTTTTCGGAGTTGAATGCTTTGATGATTCGTAATCCGGAAAGAGTTTCTTCTATTATAGAAAATAAATTACCGAGTTGAGATTTTCCGCGAGAAGATGTTCTGAGCAAACTGCTGGCAATCCATCCGATGATAATGGTAGGCACAGGTATCAGTATCACAACAATTAAAGTCAGTTGAGGACTCATATAAATCATTGTGCCGATGAGAATGAGCATATTGATAGGGTCGCGAAAAAGAAGTTCAAGTGACTGCATAATAGACCATTCTATTTCCTGCACATCAGTAGTCATTCGCGAAAGTATATCGCCTTTTCGTTCATCTGAATAATAGGACAGCGGAAGAACCAAAGTTTTGCGGTACAGAGCGTTTCTCAATTCCATTACCACACCGTTTCGCACACAGGCAAGAAAAAACATGGCTAAATAACGGAACGCATTCTTTAGAAAAATAATTACTACAACGAGAATACATATAGAAATCATTGCTTTAAATTTTCCATTTTCAAGAATGATACGCGATAAATAAAAATAAAAATTATCAATACATGATTGAACGGAAAATGTTAAGGCAGGCACTCCTTTGTTAACGATATCCCGATATTCGTTATCGTGCTTCAAAAACAAAAGTTCCAAAAAGGGAGCAATCATAGTAAGTGAGAAGAGCGAAAAAATAACGGAAAAAATATTAAAAAAAATATTAAGCAAGGCATAACGCCAATATCCTTTTATATAACTGAGAGTATAAAAAAACTTTTTCATCAAATAAATAAATAAAATTTTTATTGCACGAAATTACAAAAAGTAATAACGTATTTCTTTTGTCATTTCATATTACGTTTTTTTTATAAATTCGTTTTTCATTAATTATGGAATCGCTCAGACAAAATAAAGTTTCGCGGTTGCTTCAAAAAGAAGTAGCAGATATTTTTCAGAAAGAAATGAGAAATGTTTTTGGCAGCGGACTCATTACTGTTACTCATGTATTTGTCAGTTCCGATTTGTCTTACGCAAAAATTTATCTTAGTTTGTATGGAGTAAAGGAAAAAGAAAAAATGCTGAAAGCAATAAAAAATCATGCAAGAGAAATTCGCAAACGGCTTGGTAATCGTATCGGCAAACAAGTGAGAATTATTCCCGAACTTGTATTCTTTGTTGACGAATCTGCTGATTATGCAGAAAAAATAGAAGAACTATTTAAAAATATATCCTAAGTTCAAGAACTTCAAGATTGATGTTCATCTGAAAAAATCCGGGTTGATAATATACTTGTAAAAATTATGATTGCTCACTCCTGATGAATTTTTTCTAAATTTGTCGCACTTCAAACTTAAATTCAGCAATTTATGTATAAGTATAAAATATTATTAACTGGAGGTGCAGGATTTATCGGTTCTCATATTGCCGGGAAATTAATTGAACATCAGTATATTGATAAAGTTGTGGTGATAGATAATCTTTCTACTGGGTTTAAAGAAAACATTTCATCTTTTTTGAATCATCCTAAATTTAGTTTTTGTAAAGGCGATATCCGTGATTTTAAAACTTGCATGGAAGTATCAAAAGGAATGGATATTATTTGCCATCAGGCAGCGATTGGTTCTGTTCCACGTTCAATTAAAGATCCGATTACGACCAATGAAATTAACATCAACGGAACATTGAATGTGTTTTATTCTGCAAAAGAAAATAATATTAAAAAGGTAATTTTTGCTTCATCCTCTTCTGTGTATGGCGACAATCTTTCTTTACCACAAAAAGAAGAAATAATTGGAAATCCATTATCACCATATTCAGCAACAAAGCAAACGGGCGAGTTATATGCAAAAGTTTTTAATAAATCTTACGATTTCAATTTTATTGGATTACGATATTTTAATGTCTTTGGTCCTAATCAAAATCCGGAAGGACCATACGCAGCAGTTATTCCACTTTTTATTATTAACATATTAAAAAATAATCCACCGGTAATTAATGGTGATGGTTTGCAAAGCAGGGATTTTACATACATAGATAATGTGGTGCAAGCAAATATCAATGCTATCTTTTCTGATAACAAAGAATCATGGAATAACATTTATAATATTGCTTGCGGAAAAAGTACATCTGTGCTGGAATTATTTGAAATCATTTGCAAAATTGCAGGGAAAAATATTTCGCCTGTTTTCGGTCCGCATCGGCATGGCGACATACAGCATAGCATGGCAGATATTTCAAAAGCAAAGCGATATCTTGCATACACCCCTGATATATCTTTGATTGACGGACTGAAACTTACATATAAATGGTTTATGCCAAAAAGAGAAATAGAAATAAAAGTGTAATGTTTAAAACAGAATCGTATAGAAAAGGTATAGTTCTGTCGTCAGTAGGTAATTTTTTTTCAAAGTCATTATTTTTTCTTCAAGGAGTTGTTATTGCTTATTATTTTGGAGCACAATCTAAAACGGATGTCTATTTCTACTCCATATCGTTACTTACACTTATCGCATATTTCATAAACAGTTTAGATTCTTCTGTTTTGATTCCCGAATCTATGCGACTTTCAGAGCAGGTGGGAAAAAAAGAATCCATGAAGTTTCTTAATTTCTTTTTTTACATATACTTATTCTTTGGAGTTTTTTGTACTGTAATTTTTTTAATTTCTCCTGTGAAATTTTTTTCGCTGTTGTCCAATTTTAATACTAATGTACTTATAGAAAACCGTGAACTATTGCTTTATTCCATTACATTATTCACATTAGTTATTACTACCGGATTATTGAGCAACATTATTGCATCGTATAAATATTTCACAGTTCCAATAATTGTTTCCACATTAAATAATTTTTTTGCATTGTTATTTATGTTGTTGTTTCATGATATATTGAACATTGCGAGTATTTACATTGGGTTGCTCATTGCATATAGCATAAATTTTATTCTGCTGATTTATTTAATGAGAAAAAAACTTCAATGGGATTTTTCATTTAGCATGTATAGAATTGAGAAAAAAAATATTCGTAATATGTTTTTTGCTCAGGCAGGAAATGCGATGTCGCTCATAGCCGGATTTATGCCTATCTATGTTTTGAGCGGATATAGTGCGGGTATTATTGCTTCGCTTAATTTCGGACAAAAAACGGCAGAGGCACCTAATCAGTTAACTGTTCAATTTTCATCAGTGCTCGGAATCAAGTTTAATGAATTGTATGCAAAACGAGATTATAATTCATTGAACAATATATTTCTTACTTCTGCAAAATTCCTGATGTTTGTTTGTATTCCTTTCAGTGTATTGATGTTTTTGTATAATATAGAAATCATTTCATTATTATTTCATCGCGGAGCATTTGATGTGCAGTCAGTAGATTTGTCGGCAAGTGTCTTACAGATATTTGGATTTCTGCTGCCACTTTATGGCATTAATACTATAGTAACAAGATTATTTATTGCAGGTCAAAGAATGAAGTCGGCATTTTACAATCAACTTGCACTTAATATTTTGATTATTGCGCTAACTATCTTGGGAATCAAGTGCTTTGGAATAATCGGTTATCCATTATCACTTATTAGTGTTTATTTGATTGCAGTTTTTGCATATTATATTTGGTTGCGAATTTTGTTCCCATATATTCGTTACATTGAAATTTTTATTTACTTAATAAAACTTATCATTCTTAATGGATGTATAGGAGTATTTATTTATTATGTCAAACCATTTTTTCCCGAAATGATAATACTAAATATACTTATAGGCACGTGTATTTATTTTGTTATACTTATTTTTATCAACTATGTAATAAATATCAATGACGAAGTAGTAAAATATACAAACAAAATATTAAAGATTTATAAAAGCATTTAGGGCTTGAATTCAACTATTTTTTTCAAGTAGTTGTTGCTGTTGTAGATTTTGTTCACAGAGTAGATAAATATACCAACACAAGAATTATATCAGCAGCTCCAATAATAATACCGGCAATGGCAAGCCCTTTTGCTTTTGTATTTTTTTTCGTTAAAGCAATGGTGCCAAAAATAATAGCCACAGCGCCTAAGATAATGCCGGCTATAATCAGTCCTACAATGGAAAAGGCAAATGATGCAATGCTGAGTCCTGCGGTTCCTTTTTCATCTTTCTTGTCATTATCCGAATGAGCAGAAGTATTTCTAAAAATTTTTTTAATTTTTTTGTATTCATTTCTGAAAGTTTTTATATCATTTATATCTGATTCATATAACTGCTTGATACTTTGAACAGCAGAAATAATTTTCTTTTCAGGAACCAAAAGTGTTTGAGGTTTCTGAATAATAATAGCAGGTTCATTATTATTTGCTGATACTATTATTTCTTCTCCCATTTCATCAAATGAAACGTACTTATTTTTGTTTTCCGATTTTTCTGCAACGAATTTAACATCCTGTTTTTTTTGCTTTATCGGCATCTGAACAAAATACCCTCTTGTATATTTTCTTTTTGAAATAAAATTATCCGTAATAACATCATTGGTTGTTGCGCATGAATACAGTAATGATAGTCCAACAGCAAACAGAAAAAGAAAAAAAATTTTCATTTTTAGATTTTTTTGTTTATGTATTTACCTTAAGATTTATGCACAAAATTAAAATATAATTAGAACTTATCTTATGCAGAAACTGGCATTAGTAACTAAGTATACACAATTGATTATTCCGCTTTAGCATTAATAGTTTTATAGAGTATTCAAGCATTTCCTTGCTTTTGCTATAGCATTTTGTCTTTCTTCTTAATCTTGCCAAGTAATGACGCAATAAACTA
>JAZDJJ010000066.1:0-11579 GCA_043804035.1 Bacteroidota bacterium | reverse complement strand
AAAAGAATTTACCGAAACTATTTCTTACCTGCCGCATAATGAAGTGCTTAAACAAATCTGCACCTCACAACTGTTGCTGCTTCCTCTTAACGACACCCCCAACACGCTTGGCATTATCCCCGGAAAAATATTTGAATACATTGCAGCCAAACGTCCTATCTTTGCTATCGGAAATGAAGATGGGGATGCGGCAAGTATCATTAACGAAACAAAGGCAGGAGTGATTTGTGATTTCAAAAACAATGAGAAGATGAAAACAGAAATTTTAAAAATGTACAATCAATACAAAGAAAACAATCTGACAATTGAAAATGTGGATATAACAAAGTATTCACGAAAAAATAAAACAGCAGAAATATCATCTCTGCTAAATTCTATAAAATAAAAATGAACCGAACAAAATTGCTTTTTGTGTTTTTAAAAATTTTACTTACCAAACCCGGTATTATTCTAAAATCATTGTTTCACACAGTTACCAATCAGTCAAAACAAGATTATGTAATCAACAAATATGGTTTATCAAATGGACTACCTGTTGTTGATTTATTGGAACTGTTTCCAAACTTTAATGCCGAAATATTTTCATATACTTTTCTGAACGGCACTTCCACCACTATTGATATTGCTATTCTCAAAACAATTGCATCATCTTTCAAAGATTGTTCTTATTTGGAAATAGGAAGTTGGCGAGGAGAGAGTTTGGTAAATATTGCAGATGTTGCGAAAGAATGTGTTTCAATAAGTTTGTCAGATAAAGAGATGCAACAGATGAAAATTCCGGAAAAAATAATTAACATGCAATGTATGTTTTCAAAAGAGAAAAAGAACATAGAGTATATTGAACACAACTCCACGACATTTGATTTTTCTTCTCTTATCAAAAAATTCGATTTGATTTTTGTAGATGGCGACCACGCTTACGAAGCTGTGAAAAGCGACACGACAAATGTTTTTAAATTATTAAAAGATGAAAATTCTATTATTGTATGGCATGATTACGGCGCTTCTTTTGAAACAGTTTGTTGGTCTGTGCTTGCAGGAATTTTAGACGGGGCACCTGAAAAAAGAGAAAATATTTATCACATTTCTAATTCGCTCTGCGCAATCTATACCACAAAAAAAATTAAGACAGGCAAATTAGAATATCCTACTGTTCCGAATAAAAAATTCAGAGTAAATATTTTCGCTGAAAAAAAATTATGAACTCTTCTGACTTCACACAAGAAATAAAAAGTGGTAAACGTTTTCAGTTTGGAAAAAACTGGAAAGCATTTTTAAATTCTCTCACCAATGAACATATAGAAATAGCCGTCAGTTCTTTGTCCGAAATGTTAGGCGAAATAAAAGGAAAATCATTTTTGGATATTGGATGCGGTAGCGGGTTGTTCAGTTTGAGTGCAAAAAAGATGGGCGCTCATGTACATTCTTTTGATTACGATACGCAATCATATCAATGCACGAAAGAGTTGAAAAAAAAATATTTCCCAACCGATTCAAATTGGATCATTGAACAGAACTCCATACTAAACCGTGAATATCTTCAATCATTGGGACAATTTGATATAGTATACTCTTGGGGCGTATTGCATCATAGCGGAAAAATGTGGGAAGCAATAGAAAATGTATGCCCACTTGTGAAGAAGAATGGAAAATTATTCATCGCCATTTATAATGATCAAGGAATACAAAGCAGATTCTGGAAAATCATCAAGAAGTATTATAACAAAAATATTGCGGGTAAAATTTTAATCAGCATTGTTTTCATACCAATGTATTTTATGAAAGCCATTATCAAAGGAACCGTCAGATACGGAAATCCTTTGGCAGAGATTACGCATTACAGAAAAAACAGAGGAATGAATATATGGCACGATTGGATTGACTGGTTGGGCGGTTATCCGTTTGAAGTTGCTACACACGAGCAGATTATAGATTTTTTTATCAGCAAAAATTTTGTTTCTGAAAAAATAAAAACCACTACTACACTTGGTTGTAATGAATTTGTTTTCATAAAAACACAAAAATAATATAAGTGAAAGTAACAATAGGATATTCCCAAAAGTTAAGATGAAATAAACTAAGAATGTAAAATATTGAAAAATAAAAAAAGAATTTTTTTAAATGTAAATCCGATTCAGGTAAAATAATTTTTTGTGTGCGCCTGATGATAAAGTAAAACAAGGATAAAAAACAAAGTATTCCAAAAATTCCTAATTCAACTGCTACAGAGATAATAGTGGTTTGTGGCGAGGCAAAATTTCCATAACTTTCTCGTGATGCTTTCCATTCGGCATAAATGGGCGAAATATATTTTTTAAACAAATTACTTTTGAAATACGGAAGTTCTATTGGAAATTCATTTACCCGTTCGTCGGGCATACGCATCACTGAACTGCGACTGGTAAAAGTTGCAGGTCCTGATCCAATCAGCCAGTTAGTATTGCTGTAAATTTCTCCATTCAAAAGTTTTTTGTAAATACTAATTTTAGAAAGATATGGATTTTTATCAATGTCTGTTTTTGTTAATTCCGTAATAGCATCATCAATTCTTTCATACACATAAGTTTTTGAAATTCCCCATAGTGACAGTGTAATAAACACAACAAATACAATTATCCTCATCATGTTTATACCGGCAAGAATATATTCCTTGATAAAAATAATTCCAAGTATGATGAGTAGCAAACCCAGATTTGCCGTGGATTCAGGAATAAGCAATACAATAAAAAGATAAATTATCTCTGCTATACTCCATATATTTTTTCGGGAGATTGTTTTTGTCTGATGAGTGATAACAACGAGTTGTGAAATTTCATACAGCAGCACCACGCAAATATGAAATGCTACCCAGTTGGCATCGCCCACAGTACCGCGTGCAAAATCGCCCACAATAAATCTATCGTATTGTATGGTAGAAAAAATTAACAGAACCGATTGAATGTAAACAAGAATTTTATAGAACTTATAAATGCTGAAAAAATTTACTTTACCAGAGAAAGCGATAGTAATCCAGATAAGAATAAAAGGCGGCAGATAAGAAAAAAGCCAGAAAAAAAATGTATAACCATCGGCATTCCCCAAACACCAGTTATATAAATAAGAAATAAATGCTATCGCTATAATCAGAAGTGGGAGAGAAAAGAAAATATTTTTTTTGATGACGGGTTTTTTCGTAAAAAGAAAAAAAAGAATAAACAAAAGCAGTACGATATACTGAATGATAAAACTTTTCTGAAACAAACTCAGGATAAGCAGATAAAAAGGAAGATGCGATGTGGGAATTTTTAAGTTCATTTATGAAAATATTGTACGCCACCGAAAGCAAATGCCTGTTATAGGCAGTGTTTTCTTAAAATTGTCCTTCAGCAAGTAGCATCTCTTTTGTATACATCCGAGCATTATCAGAATTAAATTCATATTTTACATCAACTTCTAAATTTTCCAATGTCAGTATTTTCCAACTTTTACATTTGTAAATATTGTTTCTTCGCTTTCTTCCATCTACAAATATTTCAAATGAAATTGCAAAATGATGAGCATCTTTGGTTATTTTAAAATCATCCGATGGCGATAAATAAAAAGAACGTTGCGTTGTTTCAATATTTTCTATGTTGAATGTTTTACATTCCAAGTAATTTGTTCTGTTAAACTCATCAATAAATTCTATGTCTGGATAACCAGTTGATTTTTTCTTCCCGCTTTTGGCTAATGGTGTTTCGGCTTTGTAGTCGATTTTGTTTAATGTTTCTTTAATAAATGGCTCAATATCATTGCCAACCTCATTCGGTCTTGGTCTTAAAATACCATTCTTGTTTATGTTTTTACCAGCCATTTCAGCAACTTTTTTAAGATTATTCAAAACAGACAAGTCCTTATTATCAAAACGATTAAAAGGAATTATAGTACAACTTGAAATACTTTGAATAACAAGATTCAAAGGAATCCCACTTAATGGTTGGAGCATTTGCTTAATGACATTTTCTAACTTTTTAATATATTCGTCTGTCATAAATTATTGTTTATAAAAAATTACAACTCTATTTGTATTTGTCCCTTTTTCATTATTCTTTACGCCCCATATATTGGCTGTCTTTGTGAATGTTTGTTTATTGATTAAGATCCCTTCACAATAAAAACCGACTTCTAATCCTATTGGAACTATTACTTCATCCAATTTTACTTTACCATTCCGAACTTCTCCTACTTCAAAAGCAACATAACCACCTGTCTTCGTAATTCTGTATAACTGTTTGAAAACATCAAGCATAATCTTACTCCATTCGCCAATAGTTTTTGACATAGTAATTATTCCAGCAACTTCCTTAATATTTATTCCATTGAACCAACAGCGAAGCCAATTGTCATTAGCATATTGAACAACATCTAAAAAGGGTGGTGATGTAACAATTAATTGAATAGAACTATCCGCAATTTCATCCGTAAATCTTGCATCTTTATTAAGAAAAAGAGCAGTTGAAATAGTTTTTTGCAATTGATTTCTGATTTCCGCTTTAACATCAACGATTAGGTCATGTGTTTTTTTGAGAATTATTTTGATAACGTCTTTGTATTCTGGTTTTTGATTTCTTATTTCATTTATCTTTTTTTGTTTTTCAGCACTTATTGCCTGGTTTGGCGGCAAAGTATAAACAGAAAAGAAATTAACAGAATGCCCCGTCAAGCGATTGGTAGCAACCATTCTTATCCAAAGGTCAAGTTCATCTTCTGCATTGTTTTCTTTTTTTCCTTGTAAATAATTTTTCAAACTTACTATTTCTGCTTCCGTTTTGGGATGATAAAACATTGATAAATCAATATCGGATTTCAAACTATAATCTACTCTGATTTCATTCAATCTTTTTTGCAATTTAGAAATATCTGGAATGAAAAGTCGTGACTTAGAAAGAATAATGCTTAATGGGTTTATATCATTTGCAATAATACTTCTACCCATTAAAGCTGCTTCAATTATAGTCGTACCTCGTCCATTAAATGGATCATAAACCGTATCATTTTTTTGTGTTAGCAGTTTAATAAAAAATCCTGGGAGTTGTGGTTTGAAACAAGCACGATAAGAAATTTCGTGTAAAGAATTTGCTTGCCGCTGTTTGGCTGTCCAAAATTCATTTATAAATTTTGGTATTTTTTCTCCATTTATCTGCAGATATTCAATTTTAGTTTTAGAGAATCCTTCGGAAGAAAAAAGATTTTTAGTTTCTGAAAAAGTAAAATTAGATAAATGATTTTTTATGTCAGTTTTTTTATTCAATAATGTTGTGGTCATCGTTTGTTTATTTTTATAAAAATAATTTTTATATCTACATGGTTACCCATTTTTTATAGATGAACAGCATCCACAAAAAATTCCCCAAGTCCTCTTTTCCGCTGTTGTTTCTATCAACAAATTGCTTTACTAATTTCGGATCCAGTCCAAAATCAGAAGTATGTAAGGACTGAAGTTTTTGTTCAAATGCTTTATCCTTGAACCATTCCCTAAGTGGGATGCTGAATCCTCGTTTCGGGGCGTTCAGTAAAGATGAAGGTAATTTTTTTCCGATTGTATTGCGTAACACACTCTTTCTTGTATATCCTTCTATTTTAATATCACGTGTAACTTTCATCATATATTCAATGAGCCGATAATCCAAAAAAGGAACGCGTGTTTCTAATGAATATGCCATGCTCATGCGATCTACTTTCGTTAAAAAATCATCAGGCAAAAGCACTTTGAATTGAAAATACATCAAACGATAAAATGGACTTTTGACAGGGTATTTTGCATAAAGATTGTTAATGAAATCGGCAAGTTTAATTTGCTTTTCGGAACACTTAATTAGTTTTTCTGCTATCTCCGGTTTGCACCACGATTTTGCCATAAGACGTTCGTCAAATGACTTATTTGAAAATGATATCGCCTTTGCAACGCGGTTAATTTTGTAACGTAAATTTCCGTTGAGCAAACTTGCTGCCGAAGAAACTATAACGGGCAAACTCTTTCTGATAAATCCGGGAAACATTTGATATTGTTCTGCAAATTTTTCTACGCGGTTTGATTCATAGCCCGACAACACTTCATCGCCTCCATCACCAGTAAGAACCATCTTGACTTTTTGTGCTGCAATCTTTGATACATAACCTGTGGGTATTGCCGATGAATCACCAAACGGCTCATCAAAATGATACATGATTTTATTTACTTCTTCATCAAAGACATTGGGCTCAACCATAAATTCCAGATGATTGGTTTTAAACTTTTCTGCTACCTGCATTGCAAGATTACGTTCATCAAATGCTTTTTCTTTAAATCCAATAGTGAATGTCTGAACGGGTGTATTTATTAAATTACTCATTAGTGCCACGATGCCCGATGAATCTAATCCTCCACTCAAAAATGCACCGTAAGGCACATCGCTTTGCATACGTATTTTTATAGAATCTTTTAGTAAGGTTTCAAAATTTTCATATATTATTTTTTTATCAGAAATCATGTGCTTCTCATCAATCATTGGCAAATCCCAGTATTGATGTTCAGTTACAGAATCTTTTGTCGCAATTAAATAATGTCCCGCCTGTAATTTGTGGATGTTTTTGTAAAATGTGTAAGGGGCAGGAATGTATCCTAATGTCAGATAAAGTTCTGTTAATTCTAAATTGTGTGTTGGAGGGCAGCCATAAGATAAAAGCGATTTGATTTCAGAACCAAAAACAAACGAATTATTATAGGAAGAATAATACAACGGTTTTTCACCAATCCTATCCCGAGAAAGGAAAAGTTGTTTTTTATCGTTATCCCACATAGCAAATGCCCACATCCCATTGAGTTTGTTCTGACATTCACTTCCCCATTGTTGATACGCATGCAGTATTACTTCTGTATCAGATTTTGTAATGAATTTATGTCCGAGTTTTGATAATTCATCCCTCAATTCAATGTAGTTGTAAATTTCTCCATTGTATACGATGACCAATGAGCCCAAATGCATTGGCTGGTGTCCAAGTTTAGATAATTCAATAATAGACAATCTTTTGTGTCCGAGACCAACTTGAAATCCATTGCTTTCGTCAAAAAAATATCCTTCATCATCAGGTCCACGGTGAGCAAGCACATTGCTCATCTTACCAAGCATTTCTAATGATGAATTTCTATCGTAATCTATAAAACCTGCTATGCCACACATATAACACTTTATTTATTATTTGGATAATATATTTTTACGCAAAAAAATTTAGAGTACTTAAACTTTCCGTAGGTCAAACTGAACTTTCTACTGACCCGACTGAACATTCTATATGCCTAATTATTTAGTTTCACCCTCGCTTTAATATCATCTAACTCTCCTTTGGGAATAGCACTAATAAGATTGTGGGTGTATTCGGTTTGCGGATTTAAGTAAATGCTATCAGATTCGCCCATCTCCACAATTTTTCCGTTTTGCATCACAATCATTCTGTCCGACATGAATTTTACAACAGAAAGATCGTGGGAAATGAAAATATAAGTAAACTTAAATTCTTTTTGCAATTGTCCAAGCAGATTGAGTACTTGTGCCTGAATAGAAACGTCCAGTGCAGAAACCGATTCATCACAAATAATAAATTCAGGATTCAGCGATAGTGCGCGCGCTATACAGATACGTTGTCTTTGTCCACCCGAAAATTCGTGAGGGTAACGATAAAAATGTGTTTCGTCAAGATTTACTTTTTGCAAAAGTTCTATAGATTTTTCTTTACATTCCTTTTCGGTAGAATATTTTTTATGCACGCTCATCGGTTCCATGATAGCTTTGCCAACGGTGATACGAGGATTTAGCGATGAATATGGATCCTGAAAAATAATTTGCATGTGGCTTCGTACTTGACGCAATTCTTTTTCAGAAAAATTCAGAATATTTTTTCCTTTGAATAAAATTTCTCCGGCGGTAGGTTCTGTCAATCGCAAAATAGTTCTTCCCAATGTAGTTTTTCCGCAACCGGATTCACCAACAAGTCCAAGTGTTTCTCCCGGATAAACATCAAAAGAAACATCGTCCACAGCTTTTGTAAATTGTTTTGCCTTTTTAAAAAATCCTCTATGAATTGGAAAATGTTTTATCAGATTTTTTATCTGCAATATTGGCTCTTGTGCATAAATTTTCTGATGATTTTTTTCGCGTTCTCGTTTGGATATGATAAGCCGGTTTGTTACTTGTTCTATGGTTGACAAACTTTCGGTAAATGAGCCATCCGATTGTGTAATCATAAAATCATCAATAGTGGGGAGCCGGCGATATCTGTGATTGAGTGGAGGCCGACAAGCAAGGAGCCCTTTTGTGTAAGGATGCTGAGGATAAGCAAATATTTTCCATACACTTCCTTCTTCTACAATTTTTCCTTTATACATTACAATTATCCGATCAGCCAGTTCGGCAATTACGCCAAGGTCGTGTGTAATAAAAATGATGGACATACCACGTTCTTTTTGTAACTTTTGTAAAAGTTTAAGAATGGTATGCTCCACTGTAACATCCAATGCAGTGGTAGGTTCATCGGCAATCAGGATGACAGGATTGCAGGAAATAGCCATAGCAATCATCACTCGCTGACGCTGTCCTCCGGAAATTTGGTGCGGATAAGAGTTGAAAATAATTTTAGGATTCGGCAATTGAACTTCTTTGAACAAACGAATAGTTTTTTGTCTCGCTGTTTTTAAGGAAACTTTTTGGTGCTGAAGGATGGCTTCAATTACTTGTTCGCCACAAGTATAAACAGGATTGAGCGATGTCATCGGCTCTTGGAATATCATAGCAATTTCATTCCCGCGGAAAGCACGCATCTGGTCTTCGGGAAGTTTTAGTAAATCAACTGTGCCGATTTTTTTGCTGTGATAATTTATTTGTCCGTTAATAATTTTGCCGGGGGGAGATTTGATAAGACGCATCACCGAAAGAGAAGTAACAGATTTTCCGGAACCCGATTCACCAACGATACCTAATGTTTCGCCTTTGTTCAAAGTAAAACTAATACCGTTAACAGCTTTTATGATTTCATCTTCTGTGTGAAATTCTGTAACAAGATTTCTTATTTCAAGAAGCGGATGAGGTTGCATAAAACAGTTTTCAATCGTTAGTTTGTAGTTTGATAAATATATTTTTCACACATAAAGAACGTAAATTTTTTCAAAGAGGATACAAAGATTTTTTTCTCTGTGTTTTTTATAGTTGTTGCTTTTCTGCATAACATCAGTAGATATTTCTGAAGTCATTATTTTCAAAACACATAGCATGTGTCATATTGAAATACTTTGCGAGACAATTTTTATACCTGATGAATAATAACAAAATATAGTTCAACGATTAAGTGCCAATTGCAAATTTAGAAATTTGTCTCTACTGCTAATAGTTGCTGAACAATTACGATGGTTTTACTAAATTTGATGTAACAAACTAAAAATAAATCACAATGAAATGAAGAAAGGAAAAATCAATATTATCAGTTTGCTAAAAATTTCTTTCTTCCTGATTTCTGGCGTATTTAGTGCCGGTCTCGGATTGGAAGGATTTCTTCTTCCTAATGGATTCATTGATGGTGGAGTAATGGGTATTTCTCTTCTCATTACACAACTCACACATTTTCATCTTTCATTGTTAATTGTACTTATTAATATTCCATTTATCATTGCGGGTTATTGGCATGTATCAAAAAAATTTGGCGTAACGACAACGTTTGCAATCGTAGGACTTGCACTTTGTTTATGGCAAATAGATTTCCCTGTTATCACACATGATAAATTACTTACATCTGTGTTTGGAGGTTTTTTTCTTGGAGCGGGAATCGGACTTTGCATGTGGGGAGGTGGAGTGATAGATGGCACAGAAATTCTTGCACTCATCGTTAGCCGGAAAATAAATTTCACGATTGGAAATATTATTCTCGTCATCAATGTAATTATTTTCTCTGCTGCTGCTTTTCTGTTGAATATAGAAATTGCACTTTACTCTATCATCACTTATCTTGCGGCATCCAAGACGGTTGATTTCATCATACAAGGTATAGAAGAATACACAGGCGTAACCGTTATTTCTAATAATCCGGATGAGATAAGGCACGCCATTATCCATTATTTAAACAGAGGAGTAACCATCTATAAAGGGAAAAGAGGTTTTGGCAAACGAGGAGAAAATACAGAAGATATTGATATTATCTTTTGTGTCGTAACAAGATTGGAAATTCCTAAGTTGCAGTTGCTCATTAAACAAATTGATAAGAACGCATTTGTGATTATGCAAAGCATTAACGATACGAAAGGTGGGATGATAAAGAAGCGTCCGCTAAGCCATTAAAAATAAAAAGAGTAGAACTTACACAAATTCGTATTGATATTGCTGAAATACAAGATATGCAGAAGTTACAATTTATGTTTCATAGTATTGACTCCATCCCCAAATGGGGAGGGTTAGGGTGGGGTTGTGCTTTTATTTTTTTTTCTTGCATATTAAAAAATTATTATTACCATTGCAAATTATTTTGATAATGATGAACATCAAAAAAAAAATTCTTGCGTATTGAAAAATTTATTATTACCATTGCATATTATTTTGATAATGATGAACAATAAAAAAAAATTCTTGCATATTAAAAAATTATTAGTACTATTGCATAATATTTTAAATTATAAAATACAATTCATGAAAAATCCGAAATCCGAAATCCGAAATCCGAAATCCGAAATCCGAAATCCGAAATTCCGATTCCAACATAAATGATTCTTTAATAACTTATTTCCGGAACGGTAATAAAAGACAGTCGCTACATATATATATAGTATACGCTAATGCAAACCTGAAGTATCTTTCTTCAACCTTGCACGGTCGTACTGCAACCTTGCACGGTCGTACTGCAACCTTAAAGTGTCCTTCAGCAATATTATCACGTCCTTCTGCAACCTTGCATGGTCAATCTGCAACCTTGCATGGTCAATCTGTAATCTTGCATGGTCAGTCGGCAACCTGCAGAAGCAATTTTCAACTTACATGGTCAATCTGCAACCTTACATGGTCAGTATGCAACCTTGCATGGTCAGCATGTAACCTTGCATGGTCAATCTGCAACCTGCATGAGCAGTCCACAACCTTGCAGTATGGGTCTGTAACCTTGCAGTATCGGTCTGCAACCTTACATGGTCAATCTGCAACCTTGCATGGTCGTACTGCAACCTTACATGGTCGTACTGTAACCTTGCACGGTCGTACTGCAACCTTGCAGTATGGGTCTGTAACCTTGCAGTATCGGTCTGCAACCTTACATGGTCAATCTGCAACCTTGCATGGTCGTACTGCAACCTTACATGGTCAGCATGTAACCTTGCATGGTCAATCTGCAACCTTGCACGGTCGTACTGCAACCTTGCATGGTCGTACTGTAACCTTGCATGGTCAATCTGCAACCTTGCATGGTCGTACTGCAACCTTGCATGGTCGTACTGTAACCTTGCATGGTCAATCTGCAACCTTGCAAATTAGCCGTAAACCGCTAATTTACAGCAATTTACATAAAAACTCTTATTTCTTAACCAGTTCTGACAAAGTCAGGGCATAAAATTT
>JAZDJJ010000065.1:0-20464 GCA_043804035.1 Bacteroidota bacterium | reverse complement strand
TTCAAAATTCATTCCGCTAAACTTTTCGCTGTACGGGTCAATGTTCGGCTGAACAGCAACAACTTTCACAGGATTATTTTTTTCTTCATAAGAATAATAAATGATATATGAAATTATTATCGGAAGAAAAATCATTGATACAATCCCTGAAATATGTCCATACATTTTGTTAGAAAAATTGGAAACCCGAAACCAACGGAAGACCATTAAATTCACGACCAGCACCCATAAACTTCCACCAAGCGTTCCTGTATATTCATACCACTGCACCCATATATGATTCTTTGCAAACGCATTACCAATTGTAAGCCAGGGCCAGGCAAGTTCCCATCGCAAATGAAAAAATTCAAATGCTATCCAGAAGAATGGAAATAAAAAATAAGAGACAAAAGGTAACTGAACAACAGAAAATCTTTTTTTAACAAGATGGAAAATCCAGAATACAGCAGCCATCAAAAATGAATTAGCGAAAATCGCCAGACAAGCGCCACCGGGCGAGGCGTTCCAAATCCACCATGTGGTTAGTGCATTCCAAATAAAAAAAGCAAAATAAGAAAGTGCGAAAAGGAATACGCGTTTTGCTTTTGCAGTTTCTCCGGAGAAAGCATCTTCAACTATTAGTAACGGAACAAATGCAAAGAACAATAAAAACGGAAATCCAAAAGGTGGCCAGGATAAAAAAAGAAGCACCCCGGTAAGACAAGAATAAAAAAGAAGTTTTGTTTTACTCATTGGAAATATTCATTGCGAAAACATCAGGTTTTACAAGTTTAGTTCTTCTATATTTCGGCAAATTTCGGTAAATATCAATTACCAATATCAGTATAATATAAATCCTTTTTGGTTTATTACTGTTCTGGTTGTCTTTGCATAATTTTGAATCTGCGCACTAAAAGGGCATTGTATCATAACACAGGGCATCGCCCTGTGAGAGAAAATCTATACAGCATTACGCCCTGAAAGGGCATAATACTATAAACCTTTCCTTGTGAATATAAACTTTTGTGAGTGATTGAGCCATAGTTATTTTGCCCTTTCAGGGCGATGCCATTATGTTAGTTCTCACAGGGCGATGCCCTGTGTTAGTTTATTCCGCCCTTTCAGGGCGATGTGCAAAATTCCAAATGTACTAATCCTCTGTAAAGGATTGATACGTGCATTCTGCATATACTAATCTCTCTGTAAGGGATTGATACGTGCATTCTGCATATACGACCTTCCAACAACAAGGTGGCATAATATTTTGTATTATACTAACCGACAGCAGCAGGTTGGCATAATATTTTGTATTATACTAACCGACAGCAGCAGGTTGGCATAATATTTTGTATTATACTAACCGACAGCAACAAGGTGGCGCATATTTACTAAAGAGCACCTCTGATAATGAATACTGAACAATGAAACAATGTAACAATGAAACAATGAAACAATGCAACAATAATTTTTAATTTTATTCCGTTTATGTGTAATTATCAATTTTATGTAGATTTATTTCAGGATTATTAACCAAAAAGCATCAACTTTTTTTAGGACGAAACACTCACTTTTCTTTGCTTACTATGCTTAAATCCGTATGTGAAATATAGTATTAATCCAACCAACAGCCAAATTAAAAAACGCATCCAGTTGGTAATGCCAAGTTCTGTCATCAGATAAAGATTTGTTAGTAAGCCGAGTACAGGAAAGAGAGATAATTTTTTTATGATAGATATAGTGCTTATAGTAATGCTTATCAATATAAATCCGAATATTGGAATTTTGTGTTTGAATATATCCCAAAACGAAGCATTTGGTTGAGACGTATCGCTATTGCTAAATAATTGTTTTACTCCATCCATATTAAAATATAGCAACAGGAACAATACACCGATAATAATAAGAGGAAGAAAAAAACGACTATTGTAATATGGCACACGAAATTTGCTGCTGATATTGTTTTTATCTAACAATAACACACCTCCGCATACAAGTACAAAAGCAAAAAGAGTTCCTATGCTGGTGAGGTCAGTTACTTCTGTTAAGTTGACAAAAAGAGCAGGAACAGCAACAATGATACCTGTTAAGATAGTTGAAAAAGCAGGTGTTTTGAAACGAGGATGAAGTTTAGAAAAACATTTAGGCAACAATCCATCTCTGCTCATGCTCATCCATATACGCGGTTGTCCTACCTGAAAAACGAGCAATACACTTGCCATAGCAATCACTGCACCAACGGCAATAACACCCGAAAGCCACGGAAGATGGAGTTTCTGAAATACATACGCTAACGGGTCGCCAACACCGAGTTCAGTATATTTGACCATGCCAGTCAGCACGATACTGATAAGCACATAAAGTATTGTACAAATTATCAATGCTAAAATCATAGCACGGGGTAAATCCTTTTGTGGATTTTTACATTCTTCGGCTGTTGTAGAGATAGCATCAAAACCAATATAAGCAAAAAATACTCCCGACACACCTTTCAGGACACCGCTAATACCGTTAGGAGCAAAAGGATTCCAGTTTTCGGGATTTACATAAAATGCTCCGACAGCAATAACAACAAATAAAATTGCCAGTTTAATCAACACCATAATATTACTCGCTACCTTTGTTTCATAAATACCTCTGTATACTAAATAAGTGATGAGGACAACGATAGAGAATGCAGGTAAATCAGCAATAAGTCGGATACCGAATATATGTGGTGCTGTTTGCCATGCGGTATATGCTTCCTGTAATGAAGTTGAGAGAAATGATAATGCAACACCATTTTGTATTTGTTCCGAAGCAACAGCAAATCCCCGCGAAGCAGATAAAAAATCTATAGATAAATATTCAGGGAAATGTATTCCGATGCCATTGACCATCGCTGTAAAATAATCGGACCACGAGATTGCTACTGCAATGTTTCCGACAGCATATTCCATTATCAAGTCCCATCCGATAATCCATGCAACGAGTTCGCCGAAACTTGCGTAAGTATATGTGTATGCACTGCCACTGATAGGAATGGAAGAAGCAAACTGAGCGTAACACATAGCCGAGAAACCACAGGCAATAGCAGTAAACACAAACAAAAGTGAGACGGCAGGACCACCATGAACGGCTGCTGTACCTATTGTGCTAAAAATACCCGCTCCGACAATAGCAGCAATGCCCATTGCGGTAAGGTCTCTTACATTAAGATTTTGTTTGAGCCCCGATTTCGCCTGATGATGTTCTTCTGCATGCTTAAAGATAGAATCAATGGACTTGCGACGAAAAAGATCTGATAATGTCATTATCAAAATTTATTGTCAAATACGAGTTGATATTTTAAAATTATGATAAATAACTTCGTTACTCCATAATGTATATAATCCATTTTTGAAAAGATAAAGTTTCCCGAACATATCTTGAAATCCTTTGTCTGATGGTATTATGGTTCATCTATAGTTCGTCATGGCGGGCTTGACCCACCATCATTAGTTCGTCATGGCGGGCTTTGACCCGCCACCTCATTAGTTCGTCATGGCGGGCTTTGACCCGCCATCTCATTAGTTCGTCATGGCGGGCTTTGACCCGCCACCTCAACAAATCAATTATCTCCTTAGTTCGTCATGGCGGGCTTTGACCCGCCACCTCAATTTTGATTTTTATCCCGTTCATGTATAATTAAAAATTTTATGTACGTTTGTGTAATCTTTTATCAATTACAAAAAATCGCTTCTATAACTTAAATCTTTTTATGAAAACAATTAGTTTCTTCTTTTCTATTCTACTTTTTGTTTCTTTTGCTTCGGCTCAAAAGAAATCTTTCTACGATTTTAAAGCAATCAACATTGACGGAAAAGAAATTGACCTCAGCCAGTACAAAGGGAAAAAAGTGCTGGTGATAAATGTTGCCTCCGAATGCTCTTACACTCCGCAATATAAAGAGATGGAATGGCTTTACAAAAATTACAAAGACAGCGGGCTCGTCATCATCGTCTTTCCCTGCAACGATTTTAATGGATATGAGCCGGGCGATAACCAAAAAATAAAAACTTTCTGCCAGAAGAAGTATGGAATTACCTTTTTCATTATGTCAAAGATTATTATCAAAGGAAATGATTGTCATCCTTTGTACAAATGGCTGCAAAACAAAGAAGAGAACGGAGTGAAAGATGCAAAAGTGCTGTGGAACTTCAACAAGTTTATGATTAATGAAGACGGCACTTGGGGCGGATATCTTCCTTCCGAAATAAAACCTAATAATCGTATTATCACTGATTGGATAATGGACAGATGAACTAAAACGACAGGCAAAAGAAAATAAAAAACCCGGACATTTCTGCCCGGGTTTTTTTTATTACCACCTTTCCTTTGAGAAGGATGGAGATAAACATTACTCAACAATTATCTTGTTAGTAACGCTAAAGTCATTTGACTTAACTGTGTAAAAATAAACACCGCTATTCCATTTGCTGACATTAACATTAAATTTATGTTCGCCAGCAGGAAGATTAGCAGAAGTGTTATAGATTACTTGTCCAAGTATGTTGGTAATTTCAACAGAAACTTTTTCGGATTTCAGCATATTCACTGCAATGGTTGTAACATCCGAAGCAGGATTTGGATAACTAGAAACGCTGAATGCATCACTTGTAATAACAGGAACACCAACAGCACCTATAGTAGGAGTACAAGCAGTATTGGCAACGCCAGTACCACTCGGAACTTCTACTCCTTTTAAGTAATGAAAATCAACAGGAGCTGTTTGATCTCCTGTCATTGCTTGGTAGCCAATATGAAGTGTATAAGGATAAGTAGTGCCACCTGCCCAATAAGCCACATAACCAAAAGTAACCAAACCGTCACCAGCAGTGCCTTTAGTAAGATTAACCTTAGGTTCCCAGTTACCAGTAGCAACATCATAAACCTTTACTATTGCATTAGGATGTATATTTCCTAACACAGTAGCGTCAGTGAAATCAATAGTATCGGTATCAAACCAAACGTAAAACACTTTATCACCGGCAAGAGAAAGAGCAACTTGCCCGCGATTGTCTTCCCAATAACCTTTAGGAGTACCGACAGACCAACCGGTTGTATCGCCAAAAATTCCATCAAGAGACATCGGCTCATCAAGCAGTTGTATTTTCCAGGTAGTACCGCCATCAGTGGTATAAGTAGCAAATTCACCCATCTTTTTTTTATCATCATCATAAGAACCCATTGCGAAAATAAGATGCAGATTACCATTCATATCCACAGTGCCATCCATTGCAGTGGCATGACCATATCTGCCTCCAGTGTATCCTAATTGAGGTCCAATACAATCTAACCCTACAGAAATACCAGCGCCCCATGTGTTACCGCCATCAGTCGTTTTCCAAACAATCAAATAATTAGTGCTATCTGGTTCAAAAGTATAATCATTATGTGCGAAAACAGAGAGATAACCGGTTTGTCCATTAGCAGAAAAGGCAATATTAGTGGCATTAAATCTTTTCCCTCCACTAGGTGTAGCAGTAACAGTGAAAGGTATTTTAGTGGTTGTGTAATTAACGCAGTTAGTAGCAAATGTTCCTTTACGAAGAATAATCGTATCGGAATAAGCTGTTCCATCATAAGTTTTATCTACAATCCAAATAGTATTGTTTGCAGTAATAACACCTGCATTAGGGATAAGCCCCCGGAAATTAGTTGCACCCGAGTTGAAAACAGCACTATCCATACATCCAGTAGCAATACTTCCAATTTGTGCAGTGCCAAAAGGATAAGAACCCCACATAGCACCATCGTGATTTGCACCATGAACAGCAACAAAAGCATTATCAGGATTTGTGTTGCCTGTTGGATTTACAATAAACCCCTGAGGATAACGGCCACCATTTTTTTTAATAACACTAACAGGACCTTGTTGCGATGTCCAAGTACTGCCACCGTCTTTAGAAATATCAACCATGAATGCACCTGAATTAACGGTGTTGTCAGTGGCAGGATTTGAACGGTGCGTCAGAATAAGTGTGTTCAGCACCGAATTGTAATCCAGAACACTTCTGCCTACATAAGACAATCCGCCAAGCAGATTGCTTGCCTTACCAAGAACGATGTCGGTGATTGCATTGTTGGTAATCACCAGCGGAGTTTTCCGCTCAACAGGCGCCACAGGACCGGTGGCAACATTTTTAGAATCGTCCATCATGTTGTAGCGGATATCCGGGTTCATAACGATGCGCTCCATTCTTTTGTTTTGAGCCATCGCGCTAATCCCGATTACTAATCCGCATACGAGAAATAAGTTTTTTTTCATAGTAAAAAAGGTTTTAATTAAACAATAAATTTTAAGTTTCAATTTGCAAATGTAAACACATTTTTGAAACCAACAAGAAAAAAAGTACTTTTTTTTTAATCGTCTTTTTTACCCGCCTTGAAGCAAATTGAAAAATTTTTTATTTGTTTTCATTTATCTTTTTATTTTTGCAACAAATATGAATCTCCGTAAAACAAAATGAGAGTTAAAAACCAAAATATAAAATCGAATACTTGGATTATGATTTTTCATTTTTCATTTTTCATTTTTCATTTTTCTTATGCTCAGCCCTCTGTTTTCAAAGCCGATCCCGATGGAGCAAAACAATTTTTTGATAACAGAAATTATTATTCCGCACTTAAAGTTTATCAACTTCTGCTAAAAAGTAATCCTAAAAATATTGAATACAATTATAAAGCAGCCCAGTGCTATCTTCTTTCAAATTCTATAAAGGCAAAAGCAATTCCACATCTTGAGTTAATCATTAAAGAAGAAAAATATCCTGATGAGGTATGGATAGATCTTGGAAAAGCATACCAATATGGAAATAAATTTGATGAAGCCATTAGTGCTTATAATAATTATAAAACAAAACTAAAAGAGAAAACTCCGGGTGCCAAAAGTAAAATGGTTGCTCGTTATATAGAACAATGTCATAATGGAAAAGAACTAATCAAACATCCGCTGAACATTACTTTTGAAAATTTGGGGAAGCATGTAAACTGTGGATTTCCTGATTTTTATCCTTTTGTTACTTCAGATGAATCATCCTTGTATTTTACTACGCGAAGAAAAAGTCCTACTGCACCAAATCCGGAATTTGACGGACTGTATTCATCTGATATTTTTTTTATCAATAAAAAAGATGGAAAGTGGAGAAAGACGCAAAGCATTGGCAATAACATTAACACAAATCTTGATGAAGAGATTGTTGATATTTCGGATGATGGAACAGTAATGCTTTTTTATATTGACCATATTGAATTGTTTGGCGACATCTGGATTTCAAGACGGCTAAATAATAAATCGCCTTTCCTGAAATCAGAACCGTTGCCTGAATCCATCAATGCAGGAATGGAAACATCAGCATCTATATATAAAGATCCCGTTACAGAATCCGAAATAATTTTACTTGCCAGCAGCCGACCCGGAACTGCTACCAATCTCAACTATGGAGAAACTGATATTTATATTGCTCGTAAATTACCAAACGGATTATGGAGCGAACCGCAAAACTTAGGACCAAATATCAATACAGAATTTAAAGAAGAATTTCCGCATCTTTCAGAAGATGGCAAAATACTTTACTTTGCTTCACAAGGACATTCCAGTATGGGTGGCTTTGATATTTTTAAATCTACATGGGATGAAGCAGAGCAATCATGGTTGCCTCCTAAAAATCTCGGTTATCCGATTAACACAACTGATGACAATCTGAATATCAGTTTTGTTTCAAGAGGAAGAATTGCATACATTTCTGCTATGCGTGAAGGAGGACAGGGTGATCTGGATATTTACAGAATAGTGCTGGAAGACATTGAAGTGAAAGAAACAATTTACAAAGGATATATTACAAGTTCAGATACACTCAATAAAATCAGTCGTGCAAAAATTGAAATTATTAATAAAAAGAATAATGAACTATACGGTATATATATTCCCGATCCGAATACTTGTTATTATGTTATGGCTCTTCCACCGGGAAAATGGATAATGAAAATTGAAGCGGAGGGCTATGATACATATTTAGAAGACATCAATATTTTTGATCAAACAATGAAGTTTAGTCCCGAAGTAACAAAGAATATTAAGATAAAGAAACTATAATGATGGAATGTGTTCTTATTACCGGAGTAGCAGGTTTTCTTGGTTCTCATCTCTGTGACTATTTTATCAAAGAAGGTTATTATGTTATAGGGATGGATAATTTTATTACTGGTGATAAAAAAAATATTTCTCACCTGATGGATTCTTCTTTGACAAAAAGAGCAAATGGAATGTTTCAATTTATAGAACACGATGTAACAAAACATATTTCCATTCAAGGCAAACTAAAATACATTTTGCATTTTGCATCACCTGCATCACCAATAGATTATTTAAAGATTCCAATTCAGACATTGAAAGTAAGTTCGCTTGGTACACATAATCTACTCGGACTTGCGAAAGAAAAAAATGCACGTATACTTGTTGCATCAACTTCTGAAGTGTATGGCGACCCGCTGGTACATCCGCAAACAGAGGACTACTGGGGGCATGTAAATCCTATTGGTCCGCGCGGAGTATATGATGAAGCCAAAAGATTTATGGAAGCAATAACGATGGCGTATCATACTTATCATAATGTAGAAACCCGCATCGCCAGAATCTTTAATACTTATGGTCCGAGGATGCGTCTTAACGATGGCAGAGTTCTTCCTGCTTTCATCGGACAAGCATTGCGTGGCGAAAATCTTACTGTGTTTGGCGATGGCTCGCAAACACGTTCATTTTGTTATGTGAGTGATTTGGTAGAAGGAATTTTTCGTTTGCTGATGAGCAATTATGTTTATCCTGTAAACATCGGTAATCCTGCAGAAATAACTATTAAACAATTTGGAGAAGAAATTATACGTCTCACAGTCACCAAACAAAAACTCGTTTACAAACCACTCCCGCAAGACGATCCTAAACAACGTCAACCGGATATTACACTCGCAAAAAAAATTATTAGGATGGGAACCGAAAGTAAATCGCTCGGAAGGTTTGAAAATCACATATAAATATTTCAAATCACTTACCAACGAAGAATTGATTAAAGTGGAACATAAAAATTTTGAGAGATATATGAAATAATTTTTTTTGAAGTGGATTTACTTGTAAATTTATTCGTATGTACAAACTCTTTATCCGTCCGTTGCTTTTTCTTTTTCCTCCCGAAGTATCTCATAATATTGTTGTTCTTCTATTAAAAATTCTTGCTTTCATTCCCGGAAAATTTTGGTTTATCCGATGGTTGTATTCTGTAAAAGATGAACGATTGAAAAAAAAAATATTCGGATTGACCTTTGAAAATCCAACAGGACTTGCAGCAGGATTTGATAAGGATGCAAAATTTTTTGATGAGATAGCGTGTTTTGGTTTTGGATTTATTGAAATAGGAACGGTTACTCCTAAACCACAACCCGGCAACGACAAGCCGCGTTTATTCCGCCTCATAAAAGATAAAGCACTCATCAACAGAATGGGATTTAATAATGATGGAGTGGAAGCAGTAACGGAACGATTGAAGAAAAGAAAAAATTTCAAAGTGCTTATCGGAGGCAACATCGGAAAAAATAAAATCACTTCAAATGAAAACGCTATTGCCGACTATGAATATTGTTTTAAAAAATTATTTGACTATGTGGATTTTTTTGTAGTGAATGTGAGTTCTCCCAACACCCCCAACCTTCGCGAATTACAAGACAAGGAACCGCTGAAAAATCTTTTACTTCGGCTAAAACATCTTAATCAGGAACTTTCAAATGTAAAATGTCAAACATCAAATACTAAACCTATTCTTCTCAAAATTGCTCCCGACTTAACTAACGAACAACTTAATGATATAATTGAAATTATTCGCGAAACAAAAATTGACGGAGTGGTAGCAACTAATACGACTATTTCCAGAGAAGAATTACAAACCACAAATCATAAACTACAAACTATTGGTTCGGGAGGATTAAGCGGCAAGCCATTAACAAAACGTTCTACTGAAATAATAAAATATCTTTCTGAACATTTGGGAAAAGATTTTCCGATTATTGCTTCCGGTGGAATTCATTCTGCTGAAGATGCATTATCAAAAATACAGGCAGGTGCTTCATTAGTAGAAGTATATACCGGGTTTATTTATGAGGGACCTTCGCTTGTCAAAAAGATTAATAAAAATATTTTAAATACACTTACAATATAAAAAGTTCAAGCGAGGTGGATTAAAAAAAAATGAATATATTTTTTGCTCCAAATATTTCTTCAAAAGATTTTTTCACAGTACTTTCGGAAGAAGAATCTATTCACGCTATCCGCGTATTGAGAATGAAAAAAGGAGATGTTATACAGTTAGTGGATGGTAAGGGCAATTTTTACACAGGAGAAATTATTGATGCTCATCCAAAGAAATGCGCTGTTACCATCAAAGAGACAAAAACTAATCTGTTAGATAATGGAAAAAATATTCATCTGCATATTGCCATTGCACCGGTGAAAAACATCAGTCGTTTTGAATGGTTTCTTGAAAAAGTTACAGAAATAGGAATTGATGAAATCACTCCGCTTGCCTGTTGTTATTCCGAAAGAACTTCTGTGAAAATAAAACGATTGAATAAAATTTTGATTTCGGCTATGAAGCAAACTATCAAAGCATATCTTCCTGTACTAAATGAAATGCAGGAATTCAAAACGTTTATTGAATCGTCAAAAAAAAACTCGGAACAAAAATTCATCGCTCATCTTTTTCCAATCGGACAGGAAACAAAATCTCCCCTTCTTAATGAAGTTTGCAATAGTGGAACTGACGCACTCATCGTTATTGGTCCTGAGGGAGGATTTGCGGAAGAAGAAGTTTTGTTTGCAGAAAAAAATGGATTCTCTGTTGTTTCACTTGGCACTTCGCGACTACGAAGCGAAACAGCAGGAGTGGTTGCTTGCACAATTGTTAATATGAATAATAATAAAAAATATTATACTTTTGTTGATAATAAAATTTTTTGATTAATGAAACACAAAAATTTATTTTTCTTATTGATTTTCGTTTTCTCTTTTTTTACTCTGATGCTGAACACCGAAATAGTAATTGCACAAGAGAAAGAAAAGAGTGAAATAAGTAAAGAAAAGGAAAAAAAAGAAAAGAAGAAAAAGAAAGAGAAAGAAAAAAAAGAAAAGAAGAAAAAAAAAGAAAAGGAAAAAAAAGAAAAGAAGAAAAAGAAAGCAAAGGAAAAAAAGGAAGGGAAAGGAAAAAAGGAAGATGAGGTAAAAAAGGAAGATGGGGTAAAAAAGGAAGAAAAGAAAAAGAAAAAGAAGAAAAAAAAGAAAATAGCAGAAGGCGAAGTTGATTTTGAAGCCATTGATGAATTAGATATAGATAACGATGGAGTAACAGATGTTGATGATAATTGCCCCGATACTCCTGCAAAAGTTAAAGTAGATTCCAAAGGATGTCCTGTAGACGGTGATGATGATGGCGTGCCTGATTACTTGGATAAAGAACCCAATACTCCTAGTGGTAATATTGTGGATGTTGAAGGAAAAACCGTTACCGATGCTATGATATATTCTAAATCTATGCAGGATTCATTAGCACCTGACCGTAGTAATACTTTTCAGGATTCAATAGCAGCTGCACGTAGTCGTGTCTTTATGAAAGACCCTTCGGTATCTTCGCTTGGAAAAATGGAAGCAGATATCAAGCAAAATAAAGGAAAGAATACAAAAACAGAAAAAACAAAATTGCCGGCAATCTTTCAATCAGCTGATGCGAATAAAGATGGATTTATTTCGTCTGCTGAAATTACTATTATGATTGATGGCTTCTTTGATGGAAGTAACGATTATACAGTGGTGAAGATTCATAAATTGATTGATTATTTTTTTGAACAGTAACAAAATATTTATTTTCTTCCTGCCTCTTTCCACTTGAAAGTAGCAATCATTCTATCTACATCTTTTTTTAGAAAATCAATTACAGGAGCAAGCGAATCATAATTAGGACGTGAATAAAAGTAAAGCGCACCACGTACAAAATGACGAGTACTATCGGTAAGATAGAATTGCAAAGAAGATGCAGTATTCCCTTCAATTTTAAAGATAAGTCCATACACATGGGTACTATCATTCTTCACTAATGTTTCGGGCATACCACTGGCTTTTATCTGATGCTTGGAAGCAAGCGTATATGCATCTTCTATGTATTGGCGCAGGTTATGATTTATTGTTTTGTAGCTGATATAAATTTGTGCACTAAAGCGAGGAAAACATATATTTTTCCAGCAAGGTTCGCTGACAGGTTCAGGATTAGGAAGAACATCAGCATAGATAGGATATTCAAAAGTAAAAGGACAGGAATCGTTCAGTAAAGAATATTTTTTTTCGGGAAAGTCAATACGACAGTAAGCACGGGGTTTTGGGAAAAAAGATTTATTATTGTTGTCGCAGGAAGAAAAAACAAATAAGCAATAAATAATAAAAACTAAAATTTTCGTTGCGATTCGGTAATTCGGTTTCATTAATAATACTAATAGATGATTTCAGTTTCTTTCGGTAGTGTAATTTTTACGCGTTTTATTTTTTTATCATCGGCTGATTCAATTGTAAAAATATAATCCTTGAATTTCACTTGCTCATTTTTCTTTGGAAGATTATCTGTATATTCAATAATAAAATTTGCTAATGTGTCAGTTCCTCTTTCACCATGAAGTTCAAAGGTATTGCTTTTTATTCCAAGTTTGTAGCAGAGATCGTTTAATGAAATCTTTCCTTCAAATACATAATTAAAATCATCCAACTTGGAATAGACGAAGTCATCATCATCAAATTCATCATTTATTTCTCCAACAATTTCTTCTATAATATCTTCCAACGTTACAATACCGGAAGTATTTCCGAATTTATCTATTACCACTGCTATGTGAATTTTTTGGTGTTGGAATTCTTTGAGCAAATCATTATTTTTTTTTATTCTCAGGAACAAAAAAAGGTTCGTGAAGCAACGATTGCCATTTAAAGTCATCTCCTTCTGCAATGTAAGGAAGCAAATCTTTCATATAAAGTATTCCTGATATTTTATTAATGTTTTTTTTTGTAAACAGGTATTCTTGAAAATCCGGAAGATATAATATCTCCGAGCAATTTGTGATAAGAAGAATTGTATTCATAGCAAGTAATGTTTTTTAGCGGAGTCATTATTTGTTTAACATTTATCTGTCCGAATTTAACAATGCCTTTAAGAATTTTGTGGTCGGGATATGTTGTGATAGCAGAAGAAGTGAGTTCTAATGCATGAGAAATATCTTCTACTGAAATAGTATGCATCTTTTTTTTTATTCTTTTATCAATGATGAAAGTAGAAGCCATCAGTAGTATGCTGATTGGATAAAGGAATTTTTCCAAAAAGGAAATCGGAAATACCATGATGCGTGCAACTTTTAAGGCATGCCGATTAGCAAACATTTTGGGAATCACTTCTCCTATCATAAGAATCAAAAATGTAATCACCACCACTTGTAGAAAGAAAGTAATGATAGGATTGATAGAAAAATCATAAGACCTTACAACAAACAGTGATGAGATAAGAATAATACCAACATTCACAAGGTTGTTTGCAATAAGAATAGTTGCCAAAAGCAATTTTGGTTTGGCAATAATCTTAATGATAGCTTTATTTCTTCGTGATTCTGTACGTTTCAATTCTTCTTTATGGTGCAGAGAAAGAGAAAAAAACGCCATTTCCGAAGCCGAAATAAGGCCGGAGAGAAATAACAAAACAATAATTGTTATTAAAGCCAAAAGTAAACTCATTTAGATGGAAAAAATTACCATTCATCTCACTTGGTGTTAAAAAAATAGTAATTCATTTACGGTGTATGATTTGTTATTATCATTGCACACTGTAAACAATAAACTATAAATCTATACTTTATATATCAATCAGAATGGCAGATCCGCTGAAGTAACAGTGCCCGGTGTTGTGGGTTCTGTTGTACTTTCTTCTTCACTCGTAATACTAGTAGTAGCAGTACGTTCTTTTTTTCTGGTGATGATAGTAAAAGTATCAGCAACAATTTCTATGGATGATCTCTTGTTTCCTTCTTTGTCTGTCCATAGATGTGTTCTTATCTTGCCTTCAAGATAGATGCGGTCGCCCTTTTTGAGTTCAGATTTCTCAATGCTTTCAGCAAGGTTGCGCCACGCCACAATGTTGTGCCATTCGGTTTGTTCTTTTTTTTCACCCGAATTTTTGTCTCTAAAAGATTCGGAAGTTGCCAGTGGAAAACTTGCAACAGCAACACCTCCTTCTAAGTGTCTGATGTCGGGGTCTTTGCCCACGTTCCCTAATAAGATTAACTTGTTAACTCCTCCCATAGTAAATAGATTTAATTTAAAATTAAGTTATTTGTCGGACAAAGGTAATAAAATAAATCAAAATCCAAAATCCAAAATAATTCAAAAAAAATATGTGAAAAGTGCATTAAAAAAGATTTGTATTCTTATTGCTTAAACCCAACTAAGATAGAAACACATCCACTGGGAACAATGCCCGTTGCGGATTCTACATCAGGAACCATCACCACAATGACAAGTTGCTGAGTAGATTCAACGGTAAAATCCCAATAATCAAGATTTCCCTGATCTTTACTGGAAAACAATACATTATTCTGATTCGCATCTTTCATCACAAAATAAACATCACCTATTTGTTCCTGTGCAGAAACAAAAATGCGATACGTTTGCCCTGAATAAAAAGTGAGAGTGAGTTCAGCATTATCTCCCGAAAGAAGAACTGAACTATTTACTTGCCCATTATGAATGAAAGGAGCAAGTTTAGGTATTTGTTTTTTTACAAAACCTTTGCATTGAGAATATGCAATAGATGGAACAAAAGCAGTTGCAATAATCAACATGGCTTTTGCTACGGATGAAGATAAAGAATAAAATGTTTTTTTCATTTTCATAATTAGATTTGTCCGTTGATAATTTTGTTTCTTATTTCTGCTATTTTAACAGTAAGTTTTTCCAATACATCGGGAGTTATAGAATATTTTTTTTTACCTCCGATATTTATAACTTTTGTTGTGGGATTTGTTTTTACACTGAGCGAGGATTCGTTAGAAACAATTACCAGATCAAATATTTCTTTGAGTGATTTCATGTTTGTAAGGACTTCGGTAATGCCTGCATCGCTCCGGTATTGTGTTAATAGTGCTATCACATTTTCAAGAGTTCCTTTTTGTTCAGCAATGCGGATAATTATGTCGGCATTGTTCTTTGACGATTTAATAAGTTGTGTTCCGAGATAAAGTCCTTCTATAAAACCACCGGAAATAACAAGTGCAGAAGCACTTTCGCGTCGGTTTTCTTTCAGTAGTTCATCAGTATTCATGTAAGAATCAGAAATGATAGTAAGCAGAGAATCTTTTTTGCCGGTATTTGCCTCTATGCGGTTAATGGTTTTTTCATCAAATGCACTACCCACTCCGATGGATTCAGCCAGTTTGCGTGTGCATCCTAAATAAAGGATAGATTCCTGAGTATTATTGTCAAACACACTAGTATAACTCAGGTCAGCACCATATATGCCGAGGTTAAGCGATCTGCTGATATTGGTGCTGTATTTGTCTTTATTGTCAATTGGGTTCAACAGATCTTTATTATAAGTAGCGCCAGCGCGTTGGATAAGCAGAGATAATTCAATAGGCGATGGGATAGCATAAAAAATATTTTGTGCTTTTTTATCTTTAACTTGTGATGAATCTGTGGATGTAGAATCAGTTCCTTCTGCATCACTTTCATTTTCGTTACTACCACAACTGTAAAAGAAAGGTGAAATAAAGAGAGATAAAATTCCGAACAGAAATAATTTTTTTAATGTGTTCATAATTGATTGTTTTTAGTTGTGTCCGAACTTATTTTAAGATTTGTCAAAAATAGAAAAATATTAAAATAGATTTCGGTTAAAAATTTTTATTTTGATTTTACATTTTATTTTTTTATTGTTTCCGCGATAAGTGGATCAACGAGGATTCTGCCGCAGTGTTCGCATACCAAAAGTTTTTTATGTGTTCTGATATCAATCTGTCGCTGAGAAGGAATTTTAGAGAAACATCCACTACAAGCATCACGATCCACAGGTACTACAGCAAGTCCATTACGCATGTTGGAGCGTATACGTTTGTAAGAATTTAGCAAATGTTCTTCAATCACAAATTCTGATGCTTTTGATTTTTTCATTAAAGCAGTTTCTTCTTTTTCGGTTTCAGCGACTATCTCATCCAACTCTCCTTGTTTTTCTTTCAGCCAGTTTTTTCTTTCTTTTAATTCTTCTTCCAATTGTTTTAACCGTTCTTTCTTATCGGTAACTGACACTTTATATTCCTTGATATGCTTTTCAAATAATGTTACCTCTAATGTTTGATATTCTATTTCTTTGGTAAGCGATTCGTATTCGCGGTTGTTGCGCACTTTATTCTGTTGCGATTTATATTTCTTTATCATTATCTCAATATCTTTGATAGTGCTCTTCTTTTCTGAAATAGCAACTTCCATGTTATGCAATTCTTCATTCGTCTTTTCTATACGTGTGGCAATTTTTTCCACAGCATCTTCAAGGTCTTTAATTTCTATCGGAAGTTCTCCGCGCACAGTACGTATTTTATCAATCTTAGAATCCAAAATTTGTAGTTCGTACAACGCACGAAGTTTTTTCTCAACAGAAACATCTATCTTTTCTTTTTCTGAAAATGTTTTTACCATGATTATAAATAATTTATAGGATTAGTGTTTATTTTTGATAAATGAAAAACAAATGTAGGAAATTTTTTCTTTAACAACTCAAATAATAATTCTTTTACAAATTGCTCACTTTCGTAATGTCCGATATCTGCTATGATAATTTTTTTTTCAGCGTCAAAGAATTGATGATATTTAAAGTCGGCAGTAATAAAAATATTGGCGTTTTGTCGGATAGCATCAGATAAAAGAAAACTTCCTGAACCACCGCAAACAGCAACACGTTTTATTTTTTTACCAAAAAGTTTTGTATGACGGATGCAAAGTGTTTGCATTTGTTTTTTTACGAAAAAAAGAAAATCTTTTTCACTCATCGGTTTATTTAATTCACCAATCATTCCTGCACCAACTTTCATTTTTTCTGAGATATGTTTGAGAGATAGAATTTTCGTATTCTTCAATCCGAGTTTATTACAAATCATTTTATTCACGCCAATTTGAATATTATCTAGATTAGTGTGAATAGCATAGATTGCAATATTGTTTTTAATTGCTTTGATGATTGTTCGTTCTACATAATTTTCTCCATTGATTTTTTTCAGTCCGCAGAAAACAATGGGATGATGAGCTATGACGAGATTGCATTTTTTTCTGATAGCTTCGTCAATTACTTCTTCGGTACTATCTATGCAGATGAGTACAGATTTAATATTTGCTTCCTCATCACCAATAATGAGTCCTGCATTGTCATACACTTCCTGCAAGTGAAGTGGAACAATAGATTCCAGATGGTCGGTTATGCTTTTAATTTTCATTATGTAATATTACTAATACATTTTGTATTTTCGGACAATGTTTTTTTTTACGATTACTTTTATTTCCCGTAGCGATTATTTTCGGCATTGTTGTTTTTTTTCGAAACCGGTTGTATGATATAGGAATTTTGTCTTCTCTGCAATTTAAAATTCCAATCATCTCTATAGGGAATCTTTCTATGGGCGGAACCGGTAAAACACCGATGACGGAATATTTAATTCGTCTGTTAAAAGAAAAATATTCTCTTGCCATATTGAGTCGCGGTTATAGAAGACGAACTAAAGGATTTCTGCCGGTTAAAAATAATTCTACTTCTTTTCATGTTGGCGATGAGCCGGTGCAATTTAAGAAAAAATTTTCTGACGTAGTGGTTGCAGTAGATGAGAACAGAAAACATGGCATCAAAAAAATTCTTTCGCTTTTTCCTGAAACAAAACTGATTTTATTAGATGACGCTTTTCAACACCGAAGAGTAAAACCCGGACTTTCTATTTTGCTCACTGACTACAATAAAATTTATTACGAAGATTTTATTTTTCCTGTTGGCACATTGCGAGAATGGAGTTCGGGAAAAAGCAGAGCGGATATTATCATCGTTACAAAATCGCCGGAGAATATTTCTTCTACAGAAAAAATATATATCATAAAAAAAATTAATCTTGAACCGCATCAACATGTTTTTTTCTCATATATAAAATATGGCAAACTTTATCCGCTTTCCAACATTTCAACATTTCGGCATTTAGATATTTTAAAGGATTTTCAAATAATACTACTCACAGGAATTTCTAATTCAAAACCGCTTGAAGATTTTCTCTGTGATAAAGTGAGCAAAATAATTTCTCTGTCTTATCCCGATCATCACGAATATTCTCTCACGGAAATAAATAAACTTGATGAAATATTCAATAGCATTGCAGATAAAAAAAAACTTATCATCACCACTGAAAAAGATGCTATGCGATTAAATAAGCCCGAATTAATGGAAGCACTTCAAAAACTGCCGGTGTATTATTTACCGATAGAAATATTTTTTTTAGGAAATGAGAAAGAAGAATTTGAGAAAATAATTTATAACTATTCGGCACTGCGGTGAATAGTTACATTATTTGTACGAGTAAATAAAAAGGGGCGAAACTTTTCGCCCTTTTTCCTTGGAAAATCATTGATGAGTTATCTATTTCATATTTGTTGTTTAAATTGCATTTACTACTTGAATCCAGCTTCTGATTATTCATTGTAATATTAGTTTCCCTGATGAAATAAATTTCTTGTCGTCCTTTACCTGATAAAAATACATTCCGCTTGGAAGATTCAATTTTAGAGATTCTTGTTTTGAGGTAAAAGTTTTTTCAAAGACAATATTTCCAAACGTATCAAATATTTTTATCTGACAATTATATACTGGTAACTGCAAGTTCAAGGAATTACTAAAAGGATTGGGATAGACCAATACATTTTTTATATTATCATTTTTCTCTTGTAAGTTAGTTGTAATGCAACCATTCAAACAATTACTTGCAGATAAAAAGAGAGATTGTGCTGTTGAATTGCTGTTAGCATAATTAATATCGGGTGCATAAACCTGCAAATAATTTAACTGATAATTGTCAACATTTCCATTTCCAAAGGTGTTTCCGCAAGAAGTACTATCAAAATAAACAGCAAGTACTTTTCTTATAGCAGAATCAGGAGCGATACCTGTACAAGGTGTACCACTACAACTGTCACAACCCATTTCATTGGGAAAAGTAACAGTCGGCATAGCAAACTGTGTGCCTCCCTTTATATTAAACAAAGTCAATTCTTTTACTTTTTCAACATCATTAGGATAATCTTTGCAAGCCATCAATCCGCTTGTCTGAACGCCTTTATTATTATTTGTATAAGTAACTGTTTTGTAAAATTCCAGAATAGTATCTCTTGCGGCTTCAGATGAATAGGAAGGAAAACTAATCAGAGCATTAGCCATTGTAACGATAATGGTTTTGTTTACGAAAACCTGATCATATAACTGAATAGAATTTTCCCACTCTTCAACAAAAGCTAAATTTGAATTTCTGTGTGGGTTGCCGAGCGGATAAAAGAGTTTTAAAATATCTTGCCATTTCCAGTATTTCCACCATTCAGGCATAGTCATTTCGCAAGAAACAGATGTCGGACCACCAAGCGCAATGGACACAATTGTTGGATTACTATTGTATTTTTGAGCCAATGCATTAAGAAAATTTTGCCACTTTTGCTTGTATAAACTATTCCAAGGCATAGGAAACCATAATGTGTCAGTAGCATCAACACCATAGGGAACAATCATTTTTAGTTTACCGCAAAGAGAAGGTATCGGTGGTGGGGTAATCAAATCGTCTTCGCACGAATCAATCTGTGATAAAACCCAGTCAGGTGTATAGAAGCCGGGAACAATTATAAGTTGAATAGTTTTATTCAGCATAGTCGCACGGGAAACAGCATCATCAATTCTCGAAAAATCATAATTGCCTTCTGTCTGCTCAACATTTCTCCATTGTTCACGAATTGTCAAACCGCAAACAGCAGGATTTGCAATAATTTGATTGACATAATTGGTGTCGTAAGAGCCATAATTATCTATTGCTATTACTGCATATATTCCTCTCGGTTGAACTGATTGAGCAATTGTGTTATTAAAATTAATTGATAATACTGTCAATAAAACCGAAAAAACTTTAATGAAATTTATTCTCATTTTCTTGTCATTTTGTTTATTGAACATTCGTCAAATAGGGTTGCCGATAACTCGTTTATATATGTGATAAAACTACATATATCCAAACACAGCCGGTTGGCTTTGTGCTATTTAGAAAAACGCTCTCACCTGTGCATTCCCCGTATGAATAGTTTTTATTCCCGGTAATTGTCTTCCATCGTAAATTAAAGTGAGTT
>JAZDJJ010000064.1:0-2270 GCA_043804035.1 Bacteroidota bacterium | reverse complement strand
ATTACATTTTTGTTCACTGGTTGATGCAGTAAGTGATTTAGCAGGAACAGTAGATGATATAGTGGGAACATTTTCTATAGGAAAACCAGAAATAACTCCTCCCGTCATTGTATCATACTTTTCTACAGTTGCTGATGTTTGTACAGCAGTTTCTGGTTGTATTCCCGATTGGCATTTTGGAACAAACAAATTATTAAACTGGATTACTAAATTTTGATCTTTGAACTTTGCTATTTGACTTATCTGTAATTCAAATTTCTCATTTAATTTTCCGAATATCCCCTCTTTTCCTTTTGGGCAATCTTCAACACACTGTACATGACAGCTTGTTATCGATGCCTTGCATTCTTTGCCTTCTTCACATGCATTTGCTTGGACTTGACAAGTTTCCCATTCTCCTGGTTCGCATACATCATTCCCACAAACAGCCGGATGAATAATAGTTGCCCCTGAACATTCACCATGTACACCAAAATTATTTACTCCGCATTTTCCTGTTGCTGTATCACAGTTGTCCATGCAAAATTCCTCTGCATATTTTTTCCAAACTTCTGCAGGCTTGCATGAACTTCCCCCACCCTGTTTTTCGTTTGTTTTATCATAACACTGCCAATAAGCGGCACTATACCATGCTGAACTGTAAGGAATTATTTCTTGAATAGGAGTTGATGTCGTTTCTTGGATTCGGCATTCAAAAGTTACATTATCATTAATTCCGTCCACTGTTGTATATCCATATCCTCCGCAACTGCTTTTCCATACGAGTTGTTGCCTGTGATATCCATAAACATCCATGATACAAGTTTCTTTTCCATAACAAAAAAACTTATCATTATATTCAGAAAGATAACATTTCTGTTCCTTATTTGAATTTGCAAAAATACACTTAACTTGTTCCTTAACTTGTTCTAGGGGTTTAGGCTGACACTGCATTATAGCTTTACAATTGGAATCACATCCCTTAAACACACCAATATACCCCGGAGCACAACCAAATAATGTTCCGCATACATCTCCTTTACAACATATATTTTCTTTTTGAGTGCATGTTGGTTCTTGAGTTGTTTCAGGCAGACAGGCTCCTTCTGAACAGCTATTTATACAACTATAAGTATGGTCTACAACTATATTATTATCCCTGCAAGTGTATTCTATGACAGTGTTTCCCTCACATTTGTCTAATTCACAAACATTGCCCTTACAGGTTTTTGATGCTGCAAAATGATTTGCTCCATCAGGGTCAGTGCAAGAAAGAGAAACTGGTTGGGAGATGCATTCTCCATTTTCACATCCATACGCACAAGGATTACATCCCCCTCCTTTTTTCTCTTCACAAAATCCTTCAGTTGTTTCGGGGTATTTATAACAAGTGGGAGTAACCTCAGAAATACATGCCTGTGAATTTTCACAGTATTTTGATATACTGGATTGTCCGCAATCTTCATTTGTATGGCATATTATTGTCTGATTTTCTTGAGCATAAATAAAACTGGTCATAACTATCAAAAGAAATAAAATTATCACCAATTTTTTCATAAGTAATATATAGAATCTACCTATAAAAGTTTTTCCCTTTCATACTTTAAAATAATAAAATTTAAAAATAGAATTTTCTATATTATTTTATGGACGCAGGCTCTATACAAAAAAGGATGAATGAATTGCAGAATGATGCTGGTTTTCAGGCTGCTCTTGGAAAGCTTGTTTCTGGGAGATCTAATTACAAGCCAGTAATAGAAACAAGGCATGTTGTGATTAAATGCAAAAAATGCGGAAAGATTCTTGAAGATACTCAAAAATTCTGCGACGAATGCGGAACAAAAGTTGAACATCCGCAGAAGAAATAAATTCTTTAATGATTAGAAAATTTTATGTAAGACATAGAACTGAAGGTGTTTGTGCAACTGTTGGTTTGTATAACAATTAATAACTCTCCACTATTAACAAATTAAATATTAGTGAGTAATCGTGTCCGAAGGCTGATTACGAGACAGCAAATCAGCGAGCGGTAGCGAGCGTCTTACACCCCGTATTTTGCATCAGTGTAGCTCGTTTTGATTTCAATTTTTTGTTCTGGCTCTTCAGCTGTCCATTTATCCAAGTCAGGAATGTCTGCTTCAATTCCTCTTGCCTTGCAGTATCCTCTTGCAAGAAGATAAAAAATAATCCCCAAACTCTTTGCACTTTTGTTGTTTCCTATAACTACCTTATCTGCTCCTTTTGGAAAATTATTAGTATCGCCTATCATCAAAATTTTTTTTCTGACATTT
>JAZDJJ010000063.1:0-3241 GCA_043804035.1 Bacteroidota bacterium | reverse complement strand
GTGCTTTAGTTTGGTTGTTTTTATCAAATGTGGCGCATCAAAATACTAACACTATTTACCAAGTAAAACACAACTTATGGAAAGAGTATCTTACTCAACAATTAAAGTATCCTAAACTCGTTTTTGCGTAAGTCCTATTATTAAATCTTCAAGTCAATGTACCTCTTTAATAATTAATGAATTCATAACATTATTATCTCAGAAAAATTTAATTTTACAACAATAAGTTTAATTATTTACTGATGTTACGCAAAGTTTATTTTCCCGCTGACCCGCCTGCCATAGTGTAACGGCGGGCAGGTTTCGTAGATGAATCGCAGATACAAAAAAATCTTTTCTGCAAAAATCTGCGCAATTTGCAAAAACCTTATGAGTTATGAATAGGGCACTCCCCTGTTTTGAAAAAATGTCTGCGCAACATCAGATAGTAATTAGAAAATAGAAAAATTCAGTTCTTGAAATGTCTGGATAAATGTTTTCTTTCCATTCTCTTTTTTTACATTGCTACTTTCCATACTATTTTCCATTTTCTCCTAACGAATAAAAAAAATTATTGTTAACCATCCTAAATAGTTACGTTAAAATAATTAAACTTACCTGCAAGTATTTAAAAATTACAGCAGCGCCAACTTATTTGATAATTTTACCATGAATTTTCCAAAAAGTGAAATGATATAAAAAATTTTAAATGCAAAAAATCCCACAAACAATTATCATTGACCGAGAAAAAGAGAGAAAAGAAATTCTTAGTCGTTACCGTAATTTATTGAGATCGTGCAAACGTAATATGGATAAGAATGACAAACTTAGAATCCGCAAAGCGTTTAATCTGGCACTGAAAGCACATTCGGAGACGCGTAGAAAATCTGGCGAACCTTATATTTTTCATCCTATCTCTGTAGCACAAATTTGTGTTGAGGAAATTGGACTTGGCGCTACTTCTGTTATTTGCGCGTTGCTACACGATGTAGTGGAAGATACTGATATTACATTAGAAGATATACACGGAATGTTTGGTAAAAAAGTTGCACAAATCATTGATGGACTTACAAAAATAAAAGGTGTTGAAGTAATTGACCCGACAAATTTTTCTATTCAGGCAGAAAACTTTCGCAAGATGTTACTCACTCTTTCTGAAGATGTGCGAGTGATCCTCATTAAACTAGCCGACCGCATGCACAATATGCGCACACTTGAATCTATGAGCGAACATCAACAAAGAAAAATTGCTTCCGAGACATTATATCTTTATGCTCCTCTTGCTCATCGTTTAGGAATGAATGCTATTAAAACCGAGTTAGAAGATATGGGCTTACACTTTACTGAGCCGGAAGTTTATTTTTCCATTTTGCAAAAACTTAAAGAGACCGAACCAGAACGCAAACGATACATCAATAAGTTTACAGAACCGATAATTAACTCACTTACTGAACAAGGGTTTAAGTTCAAAATTTTCAGCAGACCGAAATCCATTTTTTCCATCTACAATAAGATGCAATTAAAAAATGTTCCCTTTGAAGAAGTGTTTGATATTTTTGCCATTCGGATTATCATTGACCAAAAAGAAGAAAACGAAAAAGCGTACTGCTGGCGTGTTTATTCTATAATTACCGATCACTATTACCCAAATCCAAAGCGGTTGCGTGATTGGATTTCAACACCCAAAGCAAACGGTTACGAAGCTTTACATACTACGGTGATGGGACCGGAAGGAAAATGGGTGGAAGTGCAGATACGTTCAGAGCGGATGAATGAAATTAACGAACGGGGATTTGCATCACACTGGCGATACAAATCAGGTTCTAAAGAAAACATAGATAAAGAAAGCCAACTTGATGAATGGTTAAAAAAAATACGATTGATGTTAGAAAGTCCCGCAGAAAATGCACTGGATTTTTTGGATGATTTTAAATTAAATCTTTTTGCGGAAGAAATTTTTGTCTTCACTCCAAAAGGAGAAATGAGAACCATCCCCGTGGGAGCCACTGCGCTTGATTTTGCTTTTGATATTCACTCAAAAGTGGGAGCACAATGTATTGGTGCAAAAGTGAATCATAAACTTGTTCCGCTAAGTTACGAATTAAAAAGTGGAGATCAGGTAGAAGTGATTACTTCCAAAAAACAAATTCCGAAACATGAATGGCTTGATTTTATTGTAACTGCAAAAGCAAAATCAAAAATAAAAGACGCTCTTAAAGAAGAGAGAAAAAAATCTGCTGTTAAAGGGAAACAATTGATTGAAAAAAGATTCAATCAAATAAAATTAAGTTTTACGCCCGAAAATATTAACAAAATCGTCTTGGCTTTTAAACTCCCGAATGCACAGGAATTGTTTTACAGAATTGCAATTGGAAATATAAAACCGAAAGAAATAAAGAACTTTAAAAAAGAAAAAAAGAAAACTCTGATTGCTCCCGCTGAAATAAAAAAAGAAAATGTTTCGCTTGAACAGATTGTTACTAACGTGCGAGGAAAAACCGACCTGCTTATGCTTGGAGATACTCTGAATAAAATTAATTACAAACTTTCGCCATGCTGCCATCCTATTCCCGGAGATGATGTGTTCGGATTCGTTACCGCCAATGAAGGAATAAAAATTCACCGCATAAACTGCCATGATGCAATTCGGCTTATGTCAAACTATGCTTATCGGATTGTAAAAGCAAAATGGACAAATCAGGAAATGATTTCATTTCTTGCAGGCATAAAAGTTATAGGCACAGACCAAATGGGTGTAGTGAATGGCATCACTAAAATAATTTCCAATGAACTAAATGTGAACATGCGATCAATAGGATTTGAGAGCAACGATGGCATCTTTGAAGGTAAAATTATGCTTTTTGTACATGATACCAAGCACCTCATAGAACTGATGAAAAAACTAAAAAAAGTATCAGGAGTAACTAATGTTTCAAGGTTTGACAGTTAATGCTAATGCTATATTTTAAGTTCAGAATGAAATATTTAAAGATAAGACAACTTCTTAATACTTATAGGGAAAGTAGAATAACGAATAATGAACAACGAATTTTAAATGGTTATGTTTGATATGAAAAATGTATTTTTGTTTGTTGAAAAAAAAGTGTCCTACTTTCATACCGAACTCAACCAATAACCAATAACCAATAACCAATAACCAATAACCAATAACCAATAACCAATAACCAATAACCAATAACCAATAACCAATAACCAATAACCAATAACCAATAACCAATAACCAATAACCAATAACCAATAA
>JAZDJJ010000062.1:0-3100 GCA_043804035.1 Bacteroidota bacterium | reverse complement strand
TCATTGAGACAACTTTATAAGTCATTGCAATGAATGTACAAGTCATTGAGACAACTTTATAAATCTATAACTTACGCAGAAGTTTATTTTTGCCACAAATTTACTGATAAGCAATAAAAAAATCTGTGAATCTATAGCTTATTATGATTTTTTGCGTAAATCCTGATTTATTCAAAGTTTACTAAAACCTGATCTTTATTAATAGTATCGCCTTTCTGTACATGAATTTTTTTGATTGTAACATCAATTGGAGATTTTAAAATATTTTCCATCTTCATTGCTTCAAGTATAACAATTGTATCTCCTTTTTTAATTGCATCTCCTTCTTTCACTCTAACATCAATCACAAGTCCCGGCATCGGTGCTTTCACTTCTTTTATTTTTGCTACTGATGCATTGCCCATTTCTGTTTTTTTCAGTAGTTCATCAAACTTATCTTTTATCTGAACAAAATATGTATTCCCATTGATGCGAATGTTTAAACTTTTTTCTGTGTGATTTTTTTTAATTAGTTCAGCAGTATATGATTTGTGATTATTGATGATATAAAAAATTCCTTTTTTTATTTCTGTTATATCACAATCAAAAAATTTTCCATCAACAGTTCCTTTCAATTGCTGACCATCGTCCAAATTGATTTGATATTCTTTTTTGTTATTGACTTTTACTGATAACATAAATGTATGAATGAGGTGATGTTTTTAAGTTTTTTCTCTTTTGCTCAGTTCATCGCGTATTATAGAAGCCCTCTCGTAATTCTCTGCATCAATAGCTGACTTAAGCATATCTTTTAATTCTTCCGTAGTTCTGCTTACGATATCTCCTTCATCTTTTTTAACAGCAACTTTTGTTTTTTTATCCGGATTTTTTACAGAAGAAGAAGCGCTCGGCTCAGGATTATCTTCCAGCACAATACCTGCTGAAGCAAGAATAAATTCATAAGTAAATATCATACATTCAAATCTTACGGCAAGTGCAATGGCATCGGAAGTGCGGGCGTCAATCTCTATTTCTTTTTCACCATTACTACATATCAGTTTGGAAAAGAAAACTCCTTCTGCCAGATTGTAAATGATGACCTCTTTGAGTTTGATGTTGAAAATATCCGCAAAGTTTTTGAAAAGGTCGTGAGTAAGCGGACGACTTGGAGTTATTTTTTCCAATTGAATTGCAATTGCCTGCGCTTCAAATCCGCCTATGATAATTGGCATCCGTCTTTTTCCTTTCGTTTCTCCAAGCACTAGTGTATACGCAGATACTTGTGTTTGACTATAAGAAAGTCCCAGTATGTCTAATCTGACTTTTTTCATATACAAACGTACATAAAATTTTTAATTACACATAAACGGGATAAAAATCAAAAAGGATTTATAGAAGAAAAATAAGATTTATTTTGAATAAAGTAATTTTTCCTTTTCAAACAAAAGAACAATACTTCCAAAAACTAACAGCAGAAAATTTTTAAACACTAAATCATTTACATAGGAATCCATTTGCATGAATGTGCCTGCTGCATAAAATAAAAGTGCTAATGCTATGTATCCAAAAAATCTTTTTAAGTCGTAATTCACAGGGAAAAATTTATTGCCAATAAAATATGAAGCCACCATTATGCAGGCATAACAGATAAACGTTGTCCATGCCGATGCTACGTATCCATATACGGGAATGAAAACAAAATTCCCGACAAGTGTGATAATTGCACCGAACATAGTGAGATATGCTCCATGCTTTGTCTTATTAGAAAGTTTATACCATAAAGAAAGATTGAAGAATACTCCAAGGCAAAAATTGGCAAGCAAAAGAATTGGCACCACCTTTAATCCTTCCCAATACGCTTTGTCTACAAAATATTTTATCCAACTCATGTTCATCATTGTGCCGAGGAAAATGAGCATACAAACAATAACAAAATAATTCATCACCTGCGAGTACGCTTTTTTTGCATCTTGTTCTTTTGCACGTGCGAAAAAGAATGGCTCAGCAGCATAACGAAATGTCATAATAAACATGGTCATGATGATAGAAATTTTGTAACATGCTCCGTAAATTCCCACCTGCGAAAGGGCGATGTTCTCGGGAAGAAGATATTTAAGGAGAATTCTGTCCATCGTTTCGTTGGTCATTCCTGCGAGACCTGCAATAAGAAGAGGTAATGCATAAATAAGAATGGTGCGAAGCAAGGATACTTCACCACTATTCTTTTTCCAAAATGAAAGTGTAGTAAAAACAAGTCCTTTAAAAATTAATGGCAGAAGTACAAGTAGAGTTATGGCACTTGCAATTAAATTAGAAATGAAAATATATCCAATACCAATTTCATGCGAATAAACCATTCCGCCCCATCCATCCATAAAAGATAATGGATTTGCTTCATACTTACTTTTGCAATACATAATGAAAAATAAATTAAAGGCAATGTTCGTAACAATATTTAAAGTTTTGAACACAGTAAAAGTTTTTGCTTTGTTCTGCTCTCGGAGTTTAGTAAAAGCAATTGAAGAAACAGCATCCATTCCAAGTATAAATGCAAACCAAATAATATATTCGGGATGGTCAGGATAACGGATTAAGTTTGCAATCGGCTGTGAGAAAATGATGAGTGCGATAATGAAAACACACGAAGTGAAAGTTACAGAAGTAAGAATAGTAGAATACACCCGTTGCTTACCTGCATCGTTTCCGGCAGAAGATTCATGCAAACGCGAAAAATTAAATAATGCTGTCTCCATTCCGTAAGTAAGTACTATGAGCAGGAAAGAAGTATATGCGTACATTTCATTTACAGTTCCATATTCTGATGGAGAGAAGTTGTAAGTATAAAGCGGAACAAGAAAATAATTCAGCAATCGCCCGATGAGAGTGGGCAAACCGTAAATAACAGTTTGAGAGACAAGACGTTTGAAAGGGTTCATTCTTCTCAACGAAGGTAAAAAGTATTTTGATTAAAAGTAGGACTTACGCAAACCTGTCTGCCGTGTTCTGCCTGTGCGTCCGCACGCAGACAAGTCGGCACAGGCAGATCCGTATCGTCATTGCGACTGCGAGGCACGAAGCAGGAAGCAATCTTCATTTCTCCTACGCAATGACATCAGTGCGT
>JAZDJJ010000061.1:0-2055 GCA_043804035.1 Bacteroidota bacterium | reverse complement strand
CCGGCAGTTACAGAAGGCGTAAGGATTGTACTCAGAGTAACAGCGGTACTAAAAGTAGCATCTGCAGAATACCATAGTTTTAAATTAACAATATCTGTAGAAGAATAATTGCCAGTAATACCGCATTGCACTTTTGTAAGTGTTGCATTTGTACCTGTTACGGCTAATGAAAATTTATGTAAGATGTGGTTTGTAGTTCCTTGCAGAACATTTGCTTTTGCCACTTGTCCGCTACGAGGGTTTGTAATAGTAACGGTTTGTGCAAAAACATTTAAGTTTAAAAATATTAACATCATTGCTAATATCCATTTATTTAATTGCCAAATTATACGGGAGAGAAGTAATTGTTTTCATAAAAAAAAATTTATTATTAATAATTGAATGCAATAATACACAATTTGATAATACGTGCAAAAAAAAGTTATTAACAAAATAGATAAGATGAACTTCTGTTTATGCAAAAACCGCTTCTTCTGACAATACTTCATCATAAAAAGCGTTGTAAGTATCAATATAATCCTCTCCGGGATGTTCCAGCACAAACCGTCCAGTTTTCTGGATGTATCTTTCCACTTCTGAATTTATTTCCGGACATACCTTGATTACCGCATCCGAAAAATCAATGGCTGTTTTTATCAACCCTGCATAAGTATTGCTCTTTAACCATTTCACATCATCTTTTTCTATCCCCTCAAAATAAACTTTATCGGAAAATTCTTTATTGAGTGGCTGTTGAAATTCATCATTATACATAGAATAGATGACGCGGCTTTCGGCAAATAAAGGATCATCAGCAAAAGAACGTTTCAGATACATTGGAATGAGAGATGTCATCCATCCGTGGCAATGTACGATGTGTGGTGCCCATCCTAATTTTCTTACCGTCTCAATTACGCCACGGCAAAAGAATATAATCCGTTCATCTGTATCGGTAAAAATATTTCCATTCTTATCGGTGATAAGTGATTTGCGGTTGCGACTGAAGTAATCTTCATTATCAATAAAATATACTTGCATACGAGCAGTAGGAACTGAAGCAACTTTAATAATAAGGGAATGGTCAAAATCGTTAATGATAAGATTCATTCCCGACAGACGAATGACTTCATGCAATTGATGCCTTCGCTCGTTGATGCAACCGTATCGGGGCATAAAAGTTCTGATTTCTTTGCCTGCTTCCAAAATACCCTGAGGAAGATTACGGCTAATGATACTCATCTCAGTTTCATCAAGGTAAGGAGTTATCTCCTGCGAAACAAATAACATTCTGACTTTTTTCATATATATGGATAATTTAAATGTTAAAAAAATAAAATCAAAGATAATAAAAATTCTGTTATGTTTGAATAACTTTTTAAAATAATTTTATTTGATTTTGAATTTACTTACAACGATAAAAGAGACAAAAAATTTTCTCTCTTCATTAAAACAAGAAAATAAAACTATTGGTTTTGTGCCCACGATGGGCTCACTGCACTGGGGACATTTCTCTATGATTGAAAGGGCAAAACGTGAAAACGACCTGTCGGTTGTAAGCATTTTTGTTAATCCGCTTCAGTTTAATGATAAAAAAGACCTTGAAAAATATCCCGGAACTCTTGAACATGACATTGAGAAATTAAAATCAATTCATTGCGATTTTCTTTTTGCGCCAAGTACAGAGGAAATGTATCCTGCCTCATCCTCTCGTCCGCCAAAAGCAAAACGGAACAGACATTCCATTTAAACTGGCGAAAACATTTGAAGATAGCGTGCATATGGCACGTGATTGGTCAGCTCCCGGGGAAATAGTCCTTTTGTCTCCCGCATGCAGCAGTTATGATATGTTCCCCAATTTTGAAATCCGGGGTCGAACATTCAAAGAAATCGTTCAAAAGCTTGCACCAAAAGATGCGATAATTTGGTGAACGGGGTAGACAAAACAAAAGAATTGGTGCATCATTTTTCACTGAATAGTTTGCTTATGCACCATACCCCATTTCGTTTTTTGAGGTCTGTATTCTTTTTTTATGGAAAAACCTCGCCAGTTTGATCACACCCTCTTTTTCGTTGTCA
>JAZDJJ010000060.1:0-8248 GCA_043804035.1 Bacteroidota bacterium | reverse complement strand
TAAAAAAGACACTTTCAACTTTCAATAATTTCAACATATAACACTAAAAAAATGATATTTGGAACTGCTTTTTTTCTGACATTTTTTATTTGTAATTTGAATTTGTTTTCAGATTTCGGATTTATGTTTTCCTGTTTGGTTCTGGCTTGTCTAGGTTAGGCACTTTATTTATTTCTCACAGATTTGATAAACGCAAAGTATTTTCGTATTTCTTGGCGACTTTGCGTCTTGACGAGAGACCAAAAGTATTCTTGCGTAAGTCCTGTACATATATTTTTTCGGCAAGATCAAATTAAAATTTAATCGTGTAATCTCTGGTTTTCTATTTTAATTTTGTTATACCCTACTGCAGTGTAATTAAAAATTTTATGTAGGTTTGCCTGATAGAAAAATTGCTTATGTAAATTGAATCCAACGTATTATTTTTGTATCATCAAACTTTATCTTGTTGTGATATAATTTCAATTCCATATGGTAGATCAAAGGTTACTATTTAGGATGATTAACAAAAAAAATTTAATTCGTTAGGAGAAAATGGAAAATAGTATGGAAAATAGCGATGTGAAAAAAGAGAATGGATGATTATTGAGCAATTGATAGGAATGACATTGATATATCAACAATGATTATTGTTAAACTCATGGGTGGACTTGGGAACCAAATGTTCCAGTATGCGGCAGCAAAATATTTGTCAATTATTCATAATACCAGTATAAAACTTGACCTTTCATATTTGAATGCTGATACAAATGGTGCTTATACAAAAAGAAAATACGAACTTGGCATACTAAACATAAAAGAAGATTTTGCTACGAAAAATGACATCAATCCGTATAAGAAAATTGCTGAAAATTTTTACTTACGAAATATACATAAGCATTTCTCTTTCTTGTTTCCCTATAAATATGGCAAAGAATATGGGCATGGGTATAATAAAAATTTTGTAAAATTTCCTTCATCAACTTATCTTGACGGCTTTTGGCAATCGGAAAAATATTTTAAACCGATTGAAAAAATTATCAAAGAGGAATTTATATTCAATAATTCACTATCGGGATTGAATGAAGCGATGGCAAAAAAAATAAATAACTGTGAATCAATAGGCATTCACATTCGCAGAACCGATTACATTACAAACAAACAAGTGATGCGGTATCATGGAACTTGTGATTTGGATTATTATTACCGAGCAATAGATATTATTTCCCGCAAAGTATCCTTGCCGTGTTTGTTTGTTTTTTCAGATGACTCGGAATGGGTGAAACAAAATTTTAAATCTAACTGTCCTTTTGTTTGCATTGATAACAACAGCAATGCCGATTTTGAAGACATGCGAATGATGAGTATGTGCAAGCACAATGTAATTGCAAACAGCAGTTTCGGATGGTGGGCTTCCTGGCTGAACAATAATCCTGACAAAATTATAGTTGCTCCAATAAAATGGTTTAACAATACTACCGTAAATTCAAAAGATATTATTCCTGAAGAATGGATAAAAATCTAAAACATAAAAACCCAAAAGTTACTGTTTTGCTTCCTGTTTTCAATGGCGAAAAATTTCTTAAGGAATCTATTCAAAGTATTCTTAGTCAAACATTTCCTGATTTTGAACTTCTTATTGTCAATGACGGCTCAACAGATGATTCTGAAAAAATAATTAAAAATTTTTCTGATGAAAGAATTAACCTTTTTAATAACGAAAAAAATCTTGGATTGATTGAAACGTTGAATATCGGATTAAAAAATTCAACAGGTGAATATATCGCACGGATGGATGCTGATGATATTAGTTTGCCTAATCGTTTGAAAAAACAAGTTTCTTTTCTTGACTCTCACCCTTTGTTTGGAATTTGTGCAACCCGATATGCTTTACTCAATGAGAAGAGAAAAAAAATAAATTGGTGGTTTAGAACAGATGATATTCCCTCAATGCTTCTTTTTAATGCATCTATCTGCCATCCAACTATTATGATGCGCAGAAAAATAATAATGGAAAATCAAATTTTGTATTCCCATAAATTTACAAATGCAGAGGACTATGAACTATGGATACGCATCTCTCAAATTTCACGTATTGCGATATTAGATGAAGAACTTTTTTATTATCGCTCACATAGAAATCAGGTCAGTCGTGCTTTTAATTCAGAACAAAAAAAATCGGCAGATGAAGTGAGAAAAAATTATCTCCTGTTACTTGGATTGAAATTTACTGATGAGGAACTTACGTTGCATAACATTATCGGACGCAATGAACGAATAAAAAACAAAAAACTTTTTTCCGATATTGAAAAATGGCTTTTATCACTAATTCAGATGAACAGTAGTAATTGTGTGCTGGAGCAGAGCGCACTTAAAAAAGTCATTGGAAAAATGTGGTTGGATATATGCGGTAATACAACACTTGGACTTTGGGCATTTCATAATTTTTTTAAATCTATACTTAAAAATTACTACCAATTTAATTTCGGAGATTTAATAAAACTTTTTTGTAAGTGTATTGTGCGATATATTGTACGTTAATTGTTGATGGTTAAATAGCGGATTCACGTTATAAGTGCAACTTTTTTTATTATCTTTTTTTTAATTCGTTAGGAGAAAATGGAAAATAGTATGGAAAGTAGTAATGTGAAAAAAGAGAATGGAAAGAAAACATCTATCCGGACATTTCAAGAACTGAATTTTTCTATTTTCTAATTACTTATTTCTTTTTTCTATACCATTTTCTATTTTCACGCCTGTCTGCAGGGCATAGGCAGATAACCACATAAACGGGATAAAAATCAAAAAGGATTTATAGAAGAAATTGTATCTCTTTATTGATGGCGGGTCAAGTCCGCCATGACGAACTAATGAGGTGCGGGTCAAGCCCACCTGACGAACTAAGGAGATTTTTTATTTTCAACTTTGAATGATGATTTTTTTTATTTTTGCATTCGTAAATGGTGACTGTAGCTCAATTGGTTAGAGCATCAGATTGTGGTTCTGAGGGCTGTGGGTTCAAGTCCCATCAGTCACCCGAAATATTTTTTTTGTTAATTCCATTCAAAATAAATTGAAGTTATAATTTTTTGTACACTGATGCGTGTTCCTCTTGCTGAACGATTGCGTCCAAAAACCCTGAATGATTTTGTCGGACAAAAACATCTTGTCGGCAAAGATGCTATTCTGCGAAAAGCTATTAGTTCTGACAATATCCCTTCTATGATTTTTTGGGGACCTCCCGGAGTAGGAAAAACCACACTCGCCCGCATTATCGCTAATCAATTATCAAGACCATTCTTTTCGCTGAGTGCAATAAATTCAGGCGTGAAAGAAGTACGTGAAGTAATTGACTATAGCACTTCTAAATTCTCTTCAAAAGGGAGTACTCTTCCTATTTCATTCGGAGAGGACCAATGTGAAGTCGGCACAAAATTTCCAATACTTTTCATAGACGAAATTCATCGCTTTAGCAAAACGCAGCAGGATTCTTTACTTGGTGCTGTGGAAAAAGGAAACATTACACTGATTGGCGCCACTACCGAAAATCCTTCTTTTGAAATCATCTCTGCTTTACTCTCCCGCTGCCAGATTTATATTCTCAAGCCACTTGAAAAAAATGATTTACTTTTTCTTCTTGATAAAGCAATTCATTCAGATGAAATCCTGAAAACAAAAAAAATTATTCTCAAAGAAACCGAAGCGCTGCTTCGCCTTTCAGGAGGAGATGCGCGAAAACTTTTTAATGCGATAGAACTTTTCGTAAACTCTTTTTCTTCTGATGAAATAGAAATTACTAATGAGAAACTTTTGCAAACTGTTCAGCAGAAAATGGCTTTGTACGATAAAACGGGAGAATATCATTACGATATTATTTCTGCTTTCATCAAATCCATTCGCGGTAGCGACCCGAATGCCGGTATTTACTGGCTTGCGAGAATGATTGAAGGCGGAGAAGACCCGCTGTTCATCGCAAGACGTTTGATTATTCTTGCTTCAGAAGATATTAGTAATGCAAATCCGATGGCGCTGGTGCTGGCAAACAATTGTTTTCAAGCGGTGAATGTAATTGGAATGCCGGAAGCAAAAATTATTCTTGCACAACTTGTAACTTATCTTGCCTGTTCTCCGAAAAGTAATGCATCGTATATGGCAATTAACAGCGCACAGGAGACAGTAAAACAAACGGGCGACTTATCAGTTCCTCTGCACATACGCAATGCACCTACAAAGTTGATGAAAGAAATTGGCTATGGGAAAGAATATAAATACGCCCACGATTTTGACGAGAATTTTATTTTACAGGAATATTTACCGGAGGAAATTACCGGAACAAAATTCTTTAATCCCGGAGATAATAATGTAGAAAAAAAATTTAGTGAGTTTTTGAAAAAACTTTGGAAGACGAAATACAATTACTAAAACAATACTGTCAGGAAAAAAAATCTACGAGAGAAAACTTATCTTTTATCCGCACTCCTTTTTCGGTTTTTTGCAAAGAGCAACATTCAATTATCGGATCATGTTCAAAGAAAAGAAAGTAGTTGTGTTCAGCAGCTTTGTCAAGGAATTTTTCTTTTTCATCCAATGTAATGAGCGGACAAGTATCGTATCCCATTATATAAGGAAGAGGAATATGCCCTGATGTTGGAATAAAATCTGCGGCATATACTATGGTTTTGTTTTTATAAGTAACATGCGGAAGCATCATAGATTCGGTATGCCCTTCGGAATACATAATAGATAAATTTGGTAAATGCGGAGACATAATACATGGCGAGTCGGTTATATATTGCATCTCTGCTGTCGGAACGAATTTCAGATGTCCGCTTTCTTGAATAGGCATAATATTTTCTTTCAAAAAACTTGATGCTTCTCTGCGGTTAGGTTGAGTTGCACAGTGCCAATGTTTTTCGTTGCTCCAATAAGTTGCATTGATAAATGTGAGTTCTAATTTTGTTTTGCTATCGTTCCATTTCACACTTCCTCCGCAATGGTCAAAATGGAGATGAGAAAGAATCACATCAGTAACATCATCGGGAGTGAAACCATATTTAGCAAGCGATTTCTCTAATGTATCGTTTCCATATAAATAATAAAAATCAAAAAACTTTTGTTTCTGTTTGTTTCCAAGTCCGTTATCAATCAGTATAAGTTTTTTTCCATCTTCTATCAGCAGTGCGCGCGCGGCAATATCAATCATATTGTTTGCATCAGCAGGATTAGTTTTCTGCCAGAGCGATTTAGGCACTACGCCAAACATTGCTCCACCGTCAAGTTTAAAAAACCCAGTATTGATGGAATATAATTTCATGATTTTATGATAGGACTTACTTACGCACTTATTTATTTCCCGCAGACCTCATAGTGTAACGGCGGGCTGGTTTCGCAGATGACCACAGATACAAATGTTATTGCCCCTTATTAAGAGGTTGGGGTTGAAAATATAATTTATTCTACAACAATCTTCTTGTTAATAATTCCGCTATCTGTTATTATTCTTAAAATGTAAATACCTTTTGCATCGGGCAAATTGATATTTACTTTATCATTGTTTTTCAGATTATCGTTTCTCCAAACTTCTCTGCCAATAATATCAGTAATTCGACAAGTAGCGTTGCCTGTGGGTTTGTTTATGCTGATATTAAATTCTCCTCTATTAGGGTTAGGCGAAATAATAATATTGCTCTCATTCAGCAATGTATTAACCAAAACAGTTGGATCTGTCATACGACCAATATTAGACCTAGAAAAATTGTAACTTATCATCGGCTGAGGGTTTTTTATTATCGTTGATATGCAATTGATGCTCAATTTAGTTAGCACACGCCATGAGCCGGTATTTTTGTAAGTTGCATAGTTATTATCCGTGTAAGATGTTGAAAAAGCGCTTAATGTTTGTATGGTTACCCAATTATTTCCTGTTGAGAAATTATCACGTTGGAACAAGTAATTTGAAAGTGAAGGAATAGGTGCTGTCTGCCCTTCAATCAGATATTCATTCCATGAAAAGTTACCGTTGTTGTTTTGAATGAATAATGTTTTATGAGATGGACTCATCTGGCTGATGTTTCCGCAAGTATCTTTTACTGCTATTTTATATTTCCATGTTGAAGCATTTGGGTCTCCGTTGGCGGAATAAAGTGTGCGTACTGTATCAATGAACTGGCTCAGAGAAGTATAAGGAACTTTTCCTATGAGCGCATAATTGTTGTTTGCTGTATCACGATAAACAAAAAAAGTATCTGCAATCGGATAAGATGTTTTATTCCAGATAATAAGATTATACTTTGAAAGAGAATCTACTGTAACAGCGCAGATGGGCAGTTCAGATGAAACAACAGAATTATTTATTTGCACAGTATCAGAAGCATTACAGCCGTTTGCATCTGTGATTGTAATTGTATAACTGCCACTGCCAAGTGTCGTTGCCGTTTGATTTGTTTGTCCGTTGTTCCATAAATAAGAATAAGGAAACACACCACCACTTACAGTTACATTTGCTGTACCCTCATTATTATAGCAAGAAGCATTAGTGAACGATTTGCTTAAAGAAAGTGCTGTGGGTTCTGTAATATAAATACTCTTAAATGCTGTGCATCCGTTTGCATCTGTAATTGTAACTGTATAACTGCCACTGCCAAGTGCCGTTGCCGTTTGATTTATTTGTCCATTACTCCATAAATAAGAATACGGATTTATTCCTCCTGATGGATTTGCTGTTGCACTGCCATTGCTTCCTCCATTACAACTCACATTTGTTCCCGAAACAGATACAGCAGGATTTGGAACCATAACTGTTATCGGAGTTGAAGTTGCACTACATCCATTTGCACCAGTTCCTATAACTGTATAAGTTGTTGCAGTAGCCGGACTTACTGTAATGTTTGTAGTGGTTTGTCCGCCAGGCAACCAAATATAACTTACTCCACCATAAGCAGTGAGAATTGTAGAACTTCCACTACAAATAGTTGTTATTCCTGTAATAGTAATGGTTGGCTGTGGAATTACAGTAATTGTAACCATATCAGTACCTGTGTAGTTTGCACAATCAGTAACAAGAACTGTGTAAGTAGTAGGAGTAGTTGGAGTAGTTGGAGTAGCAACTGGATTTGAAATAGTGGGACTGCTTAATTCTGCAGCAGGCGACCATTGGTAAGTATAAGGCAGAGTACCTCCCGTAGTTGTAACACTAAGAGTTGTAGAACTGCCGTTGCAAATTGTAAGAGAATTTCCTGCATTAACACTGGGGGGAGAATATACACCAAACCTTACAAGAAAAGCATCACTATAACCTCCTAAAGTATTCTGAAATCCACATGAAGTAATACCGGAAATACTACCGGTACTTCCTGCCATATATACATTGCCTGAGGCATCTGTGGTAACAGAATAGCCATTATCTTGAGCCGTTCCTCCATAGTAAGTAGCCCAGAGGCGGTTGCCGTTAGCATTAAACTTTACAAGAAAAGCATCAAAACCTCCCCCGAGAGTATTCTGAAATCCCCCTGAAGCAATACCGGAAGTGCTGGTGGTTGTTCCTGCCATATATACATTGCCTGAGGCATCGGTGGTAACAGAATTGACATAATCTTCGCTTGTTCCTCCATAGTAAGTAGCCCAGAGACGATTGCCGTTAGCATCAAACTTTACAAGAAAAGCGTCATCATTACCACCTCCGTAAGTATTCTGAAATCCCCCTGAAGCAATACCGGAAGCACTGGAGGTATATCCTGCCATATATACATTGCCTGAGGCATCGGTGGTAACAGAAGTGCCATAATCTCCGTTTGTTCCCCCATAGTAAGTAGCCCATAGACGATTGCCGTTAGCATCAAACTTTACAAGAAAAGTATCACTATAACCTCCGAAAATATTCTGAAATCCCTCTGAGGCAATACCGGAAGTGCTTTGGGTTATTCCTGCCATATATACATTGCCTGAGGCATCGGTGGTAACAGAATTGTCATGATCTTGAGCCGTTCCCCCATAGTAAGTAGCCCAGAGGCGGTTGCCGTTAGCATCAAACTTTACAAGAAAAGCATCACGATTACCTCCGAAAGTATTCTGAAATCCCCCTGAAGCAATACCGGAAGTGCTGAAGGTATGTCCTGCCATATATACATTGCCTGAGGCATCGGTGGTAACAGAATTGCCATAATCTTGAGCCGTTCCTCCATAGTAAGTAGCCCAGAGGCGGTTGCCGTTAGCATCAAACTTTACAAGAAAAGCATCCCAAACACCTCCGAAAGTATTCTGAAATCCCCCT
>JAZDJJ010000059.1:0-5301 GCA_043804035.1 Bacteroidota bacterium | reverse complement strand
GGGCAGTTCTAAAAATACAAATAAACGTCATTGCGAAGGAGGAACGACTGAAGCAATCTGTTTTTTCATGTAGAAATAGAGATTGCTTCCTGCTTCGTGACTCGCAGTCGCAATGACGAAACCAATTTTTGGAACCGCCCTAAAGAAATCATAAATAAATTCAATAAGCAGAAAGTACAAACGGAACTATTTCAGGACTTACGCAAGAATACTTTTTATTTTTTGTTTTCCGTCAGCTAAAACAGACGGCACTGAATTTAAAATTTGCCCTTCCTATTACGCTTTTCTTTTATTTTATTTTTCATAAAAATATTTCTGTAAATATTTTTTGATATACCGAATATATTTTCTCGTCAAAGCATAAGAAGATTATTTTTTCAGGAAGCAAATTTTTGCATAAGAAACTTTTTGTTTCGTTCATCGCAATACGAGTTGCACGCTCCAAAGGAAAACGATAAATACCTGTGCTGATAGCAGGAAAAGCAATCGTATGAATTTTATTTTCTGAAGCCAGTTGCAAAGAATTGCGATAACAATTTGCAAGAAGTTCATCTTCACAATACTTTCCATTATTCCAAACAGGACCAACAGTATGAATCACATATCTTGCAGGAAGATTATAGCCATTTGTGATTTTTGCTTCACCGGTAGAACAACCGCCAAGTGTTTTACATTCTTCCAATAACTGCTTTCCTGCTGCACGGTGAATTGCACCATCCACTCCTCCCCCTCCCAAAAGTGTTTTGTTCGCGGCATTTACTATAGCATCTGCATTCACTTTTGTAATATCTCCCTGAATTATTTTTATTTTGTTTTTCATTATCCGAGAATTATTTGTTTTGCTTTTCTTTAACATAATTCATTATCCCTTCAAAATAAGATTCTGCCACCTCTTCCACTCTTTTTGAAGTTTTAATTTCGTCAATCATAATTTCTTTTTTGTTTAACAGTTTGCATTCATTGATATTATCCTGATAAAGAGATTCTCCATAGACCAAAGTTCCTTTTACTATTCTGGTAAGCGTAAGGTTGCGACAAAAAACTCCGGGTACATCAGTTTGCATACAATTATCGTAAAGGTAAGTGGCAGAAGAATCTATTGCAACAGGGATATTCAGTTTTTCTGACAAACTATTTACAATGTGTTTTGAAGTCATAATTGATTGTTCAATATCATCAGTGAGCAATAGTCGCAGAAACTCAATACGTGCTTCGGGTTTTTCAAATTCATCTTTCGTAAAACCACCTCCGACAAAAGCCATTACAAAATTTTTTTTGGTAGGTTTATTCCAATTCTGATTTGTTCCATCCACATTATAATGGATAATGATAGACAAATCAGGATGAAAGTCATTTATCTTTCTTGCTCGTTCATACATTTCCTCTTGTAAAAAAAATCTACGAAAAATTTCTGTGTCATTTGCCTTTGATAAGAGAAAGTTTTTTTCTTCATAAGAAATATCTCCCCGCACGAAAGCAGAATCCACCGACCTAACAAACAAACTGTCTTTCCATTTTTTAAATTCAATTCCAAAAGCAGATTGATTGGATTTATCTCTTGTAAGCATAACTGTTGCACCTTCTTTTTCTAATTTCTTGATAAGAATTTGTGCAGTAGCAAGTGTAATCTCCCCTTCTATTAGTTGAATGGAAGCATCTTCTGAACTCTCACCTTTGAGTAATTTTTTTGCCTTTATTTTCACCCACTTTCTTTCCATTTTGGCAGTTTCAATATTACCGGCAATGTGTCCGGGGTCAAGTGCGATTTTGTAATGTGCAAGCAGATTATTTGATGGTCGCAATATTTTTGGCGGAATGTATCTGCGTTTGTGTATTGCATTGATAGTATCTTTAGAAAAAGGATTTTTCTTTTTCATCAGACAAAATTGATATGCATCCCGTGAATCATAATTGCAAAGCAATAACTTAAATGCGTCAAGTTCATTCCAGAAAATGATATATTCTATTTTCTTTTGTGACGTATCTGTAGCAGGAGAATAAACTTCAATTCCGTTTTTAGTAAAAGAAAAACATTGCGAAGCAAATTTCTCTTTATCAAGATACTTCTGAATCTTTTGGGTGTAAGCAGCAATCAAACTATCAGAGTTTATCTGAGCAAACAAACATGAAACAGGAAATATGAAACATGCAATTAATGTTATTTGAATTTTTCTTTTTATCATTTAATTATTTTTGATGTTATGAATGTTTATTCAATTCCATTTAAACGGGAACTTTTTTTCACTGCTTCCCGCAGTCGTGGAAAAGGCGGTCAAAATGTAAATAAAGTTTCCACAAAAATAGAATTACATTTTGATGTAATGCATTCCATGTTATTAACTGATGAACAAAAGAAAATAATTTTTGAGAAATCCAAACATCTGATTAACAATGACGGGATATTAAAAATCGTTGCTGAAGCCGGGAGATCGCAGTTTGTAAACAAACAAATTGCTCTGGAAAAATTTCATAATCATTTAGAAAACTGTTTCCGTATAAGAAAAAAAAGATTGGCAACAAAACCAACTCATGCATCACGGGAAAAAAGGATACAACAAAAAAAAAGAAAGAGTGAAAAGAAACAACGAAGAATAAAAAATTGACAGAGGAAGCAAAAATTTTAGCTGACAATTATATCGTAGAACAAAAAGATACGAACGTTATACATTGAATCTAAAATGCATCACATCTCCATCTTGTACAATATATTCTTTTCCTTCCATTGCCAGTTTTCCTGCATCGCGGCATGCTGATTCAGAACGAAGTGTTATGTAGTCGTTATACTTTATCACTTCCGCACGTATGAATCCTTTTTCAAAGTCGGTGTGAATCACTCCTGCTGCCTGCGGTGCTTTCATTCCTTTTTCTATCGTCCATGCTTTCACTTCTTTTTCGCCGGCAGTAATAAAAGTTTGCAGGTTCAGAATCTTGTAAGCAGAGCGAATCAATTTGTTTACACCGGGTTCATCCAATCCTAAATCAGATAGAAAAGTTTTTCTGTCTTCATAATTTTCTAACTGTGCTATCTCCACTTCTTGCTGTGTATCAATCATAATAACTTCAGCATTTTCTCCGGCAACAATTTTCTTTATCTGCTCCACATATTCATCTTCTCCTTTCTTTCCTTTCATATTGGAGTGAGGCGGATTGATATGTACATTACACAGATACAAAACGGGCTTATCGGTGAGCAATTGCATATCAGCAACAAGGGCTTTCTCTTCCTTGCCGATTTTCAAACTACGTATTGATTTTCCTTCGCTTAAATGATTTTGATACTTTGAAAGAATATCAACTAACTTCTTTGCTTCCTTATCTCCACTTGTCTTTGCCTTGTTTTTATATTGAGAAATATTTTTCTCTACAGTTTCTAAGTCCTTCAATTGCAATTCCACATCCACTACTTCTTTGTCTCTCACAGGATTCACCGAGCCATCCACATGCACAACATTTGTATCATCAAAACAACGAAGCACATGAATGATGGCATTTGTTTCGCGAATGTTTCCCAAAAACTGATTTCCTAATCCTTCGCCCTTACTTGCACCTTTCACTAATCCGGCAATATCAACAATCTCAACTGTTGTCGGAATAATTTTTTGCGGATGAACCAACTCGGCAAGTTTATTTAATCGTTCATCAGGAACTGTTATCACACCAAGATTCGGCTCAATGGTACAAAACGGAAAGTTAGCCGCCTGAGCTTTTGCATTTGTCAAACAATTAAACAAAGTTGACTTGCCTACATTCGGCAGACCTACTATTCCGCATTTTAATCCCATAACGATTAACGATTAATTAATAATCAATAATAAATAATAAATAATAAATAATAAATTTTTAGAACTGCCCTCTAATAAAACCGCTGTTATCGGCTGGGCATCTTTATCCCCATTATTTATTATTTGCCATTGAAAATTGTTTCTTTCTATTACGTAAATATGCCTTCATCTCTTCAAATGACATGTCTGCAATTTTCAAACTTATTCTGTCACGTATTTGACGCAACAATTGGACAGTGCTTGCAGTTACTGTATTTTTTTTTTTATGCTTCATAAAATAAAATTTCTTTTGGAGTTCTTATTTCTAATGTTGGGTAGCCAAGTTTTAAATTAACCGAATTGTATCCACGGATTTTTCCAATGTTCACGATATGTTTAAAGTTCCAACTTACTAAAATGTCAACTTTGTTTATAGTTGCTAATGCAATATGTAAGCAGTCAGATCTATTCGTTTTGCCAACTACCTTTTCTGAGATATAAGTGTCTGCAAGTTGGTTCGCTTGTTCCGTAAGTTCTACTATTTCAAGTTGACTCTTTGGAAGTTCATTAAAAAAGATACGTACATTCTTTGGTGCATCAAACAATTCGTCTTCCGTTATTTCTGAATAGACAATAACAATCTCTCCTTTTCTTACAAGATCAAACAATTGCTGCGTTGCATCTGCAAATTCCTTATCAAAATATCCTCCAATTACAGAAGTGTCCACATAGATTCTTTGCTTCATATTGATTTAATTTTTATTCAAACGTACATAAAATTTTTAACTTAATAATTCCCTGTGGATTGCCATAGGGTTGTTCATTTACACATAAACAGGATAAAAATCAAATAAAGCAGACGGCAATTGAAAAACAATCATCTCAAGACGTATCTTGTTTTGTGTAATTCGTGCTGAGCGGAGTCGGGATTGCCAGACCAACAGCCAAAATAAATCCCGACCAACGTGTGTTTACGATTTACGAATAACCATTTACGATTTGCGATTTGCGATTTACGAGTCGGGGATTAATCAATAATCAATAATCAATAGTTCGGCTTGGTTCGGCTTGGTTCGGCTTTATTTCGGCTTCGCTCAATAACCACGCTCACCAACCGTCGCTCACTACCTGTCTGCCGTCTGCACAGGCAGGCAAGTAATCAATAATCAATTTTTTTGGAACTGTCCTCTAAACTATTTCCATTACAAACTCTCCTTTCTCAACTGTATGCGGATTAAATACTATGAGGAAAGGGTCGGATAAATCACCTAATGTATATGCAAAGACGGTTTGTTTGGCACCTGAACTAAGCAATAGTCCTGCTTGCTTGGGCAACGCATCTTTGGTTGGCGCTAAATAAAACTGCAAATCGGTTGTACCTATATTCTCTAATTTTACCGAATCCTCTGCACCAAAAGTATGCTTTACGATTGTATGTGTTTGTTTCGCCCCCACATGTCCTGTAAAAATAACCTGCTGTGCATCGCGGATGGCTTCCAAATCAAAATACTGATTGATGTTTTGTGGAGCAGAAGCATAT
>JAZDJJ010000058.1:0-15720 GCA_043804035.1 Bacteroidota bacterium | reverse complement strand
GACTTACGCAAAATCTTTATCTATTTAGTTCGTCATGGCGGGCTTGACCCGCCATCTCAATAAAGAACCACTACTAAAAAAATGACTTTCGTGATATTTCTTGCGTAAGTCCTGTATTATTGTTATTATTGTTTTAGTTTTAACCTATTTTTATACTAAACCCCAAATAATTAAAACTGAAAATTCAAAGGATGGAAAATATGAAGCATTTGTTGTTGAATATTTTTCATTTGATGGTCCAAATCAAACAATATACATTGGTGAAAATAAATCTAATATTTTTTTTTTACATTGATAAATTATCTGAAGATGTTGATTTTATCCAAAAAATTATTTGGTCAGAAAATAATACACATGTTTGTTTTATTACAAAAGATTTCTTAATAACTACAAATACCATCAATTTTAATATTCTTAAAATTAAACTGTCTGGAGAATGGATTTGGAAAAAATCCAAATTAGGAACCTTTTCAAGTAGTAACTTGTCCAAAGAAATAGTTAACGAAAAATTTTATAATGAAATCTTTGAGTTTAAATTTAAAGGAGATACGGCTATTCATAGATTGAATTTAAATTACTAATGCAACTTTTCTATTAGGCAAATTCATTGATATTTCATTGCGAAAACTATCCGATAAAAATAATGTCAAAATTCCCTTTCTACCATCAGCCCGAAGCAATCTCTGTCCCTGCTATTAGAGATTGCTTCCATTTCGCTTCCACTTATTTCGGCAAGCTCAATACGAGTCATGTCGCAATGACGAAACTAACTTTTGGAACTGCACTTTTATTTTTATCACTGATTTATTTCAACGTTTCTAATAATGTATTTTCACAGAATAATGAAAATGCAAATAAAAAAGACATTCCATTCGTAAGACAAAAATTTACAAGAATTCCTAATGCTGATGCAAAAAATGCAATTGAAATTAAGGACTCAATAGCAGGACCCTTTAATGTATCGTATGAATATGGAATGCGGAAAGAATATCAATTAAAATATGCAGATGCAATAATAAACGAAATGAATTCTGTTTGGTTTAAATTTACAATCCACTATGATACAATGCTCACATTTGATATTGTTCCTTTTGATAGTTTAGATGATTATGATTTTGTTCTTTTCAAATGTTCTGATACAAATTGTATTGATGAAAAAGGAAATGGGATTTTTAAAAAAATACGTTCCTGCTGGTCTCAGTGTTTTTCCAAAAGTGGATTGACAGGATTATCTAAATATACAATAGGTACTGATATTAGTGTAGGCCCTGGTCCGGCTTATGTTTCATCTATTCAAGTGAAAGCAGGCGAAACATATTATCTGGTAATTGACTTTGGACAAGAATACCTAAGTGAAAGGGCTCCTGCCGGTTTCAAAATTTATTTTTACAACTACTATCCAAAAAGGAAGCCAATTGTTTTAAATAATATTTTTTTTGAGACGGGTAAATCTGTTTTGCAAAAAGAGTCATTTCCTGAATTAGATAAATTAGTTTTGATGTTATCTAAAAATCAAATGGTGATTGAAATACGAGGACATACAGATAATGAAGGCGATGAGAAAAAAAATCTACTTCTCTCAGAGGAACGGGCAAAATCTGTTGTTGATTATTTGATATCTAAAAAAATAAACAAGAACAGATTATTCTATAAAGGATTTGGAAGTTCAAAACCAATTACTTCCAATGCTACACAAGAAAGTCGCCAAAAAAATCGCAGGGTTGAATTTATTAAGGTTATGTATTGATATTTCATTGCGAAAACTATCCGATAAAAATAATGTCAAAATTCCCTTTCTATCTCCAGCACTTCACATAGTTCCAATAAATTATTTACAGAAATGTTTATTTCACCGTTTTCTATTTTGCTGTAATTGCGATATGTGATTGATAATTTCCCGGCAACATATTCATAGGATTTACGCAAGAATACTTTTTGTCTCTCGCAAAGGCGCAAAGTTCGCCAAAAAATACGAAAATACTTTGCGTTTATCAAATCTGCGAGAAATAAATAAAATGTGTAAGTTCTAATTTTTTTACTTTTATAGTTATGATTTTACACAGCCCCAACAGCTGTATAACTTTTCATTCGCAGATTATAATTTCTCAAAAATATTTTTCAATTTTTTATCAATCTTTCTCTGATTTTTTTTGGAGAGGGATTTTTATTTGATAAGCATAGGACTTACGCCAAACCTTTAAATTGTTGAAATTCACAAACATCAATCCGCAAAATCTACTTAAAAAAAAAATGGCTTTTGTGATATTATCTCTTGCGTAGGTCATGTTAATATAAATTGTGTATTGGCGAGGATGTTCTTTACCCCTTCTTCAAAGGAAAGCAGCGGATGAAAAATAAGTTGTTTCATTTTAGAAATGTCGGGCTTTCTGCGGGACATATCGCCTTCGGGAAGAGGTGGCAAGTGAACGATTTTTGATTTTGAATGAGTGAGCCGAATGATGGTCTTTGCTAATTCAAGTATAGTAATCTCATTATCACTGCCGATATTTACTACATCATTAACGAATTTATTCTGATAAAACGCATTGGTGGTTGCTTCAATATTATCATCAATAAAGCAGAAAGTACGTGTCTGTTTGCCATCACCAAAAACTTCTATGTCATCATTTTTTAAGGCGCGACTGATAAATTTAGAAATAACAAAATCGCGACTTTGTCTTGGACCATAAGTGTTAAAAAAACGAAACACAGTATAATCCAATCCAAATTCTTGTTTGTATGCTTTCAGATATGCTTCACCAATATTTTTCACAATGGCATAAGGCAGGCGGGAATTTAGCGGAGTGGTTTCTTCATGTTGAGGCAATTCAACCGGCTCACCGTAAACTTCGGAAGAAGATGAATATAAAATTCTTTTCACGCCAGCGCTTTTAGAAAGGTCCAGAATTTTTTTAATTCCTGTTACATCGTCCAGCACTTTCACGGGATTTTCAAGAGTGCGACTGACGCCTACTACTGCTGCATAATGAAAAACATAATCGGGCTGAAAAGAAAAAAATATATTTGATATATCCCGAAATTCATTCACATCGCACTTGATAAAGCGGACATTTCCTCCGCGAGGAATTTTTTTTAATGTGCCAGTAGAAAGATTGTCAACGATGACAATATCATTTTCCTGTCTCTCCGATAATTTCTCTGCCAGCGAACTGGCGATAAATCCTGCACTGCCCGTTATGAGTATGCGTCTTTGTTCATGTTTTTTAGATGCGTCTTCGTTAACAGAACAGACATCTTTCTGTATGTCATGTTTTTTCTTTAGAGCCATTTTTAAAAATTTTATTTCTCTACAATATTTATTAGATAATTTCCGTAACCGCTTTTCATCAGCGGCTCAGCTAATTTTTTAAGTTGATTTTTATTGATAAATCCCATTCGGAATGCAATTTCTTCTATGCAACCGATTTTTAATCCCTGTCTTTCTTCAATCACCTGTACGAACTGTCCGGCTTGCATAAGCGAAGCAAAAGTTCCAGTATCAAGCCATGCAGTACCTCTATCAAGTATAGCAACTTTTAGTTTTCCTTTTTTAAGATATTCTTTGTTTATGTCAGTAATTTCATATTCTCCTCTCACACTAGGATTTAAATTTTTTGCAATGCTGACAACAGAGTTATCATAAAAATATAATCCCGGCACAGCATAGTTTGATTTCGGATGCTTTGGTTTCTCTTCAATAGAAAGCACTTTTCTCTTTTCATCAAATTCCACAACACCATATCGCTCAGGATCGGAAACATGATAAGCAAACACAACTCCGCCATCAGGATTTTGATACTGCTTCAGCAATCTGCCAAGACCATTACCGTAAAAAATATTGTCGCCAAGAATGAGAGTAACGGAATCTTTTCCAATGAATTTTTCTCCTATGACAAATGCCTGAGCAAGTCCGTTTGGAACTTCTTGCACAGCATAACTAAAGTGGCAGCCAAGATTTTTTCCATCACCGAAAAGTTTTTGAAAGTTTGGTATATCGTACGGTGTTGAAATAATCATTATCTCATTAATGTTAGACATCATGAGAGTAGATAATGGATAATAAATCATTGGTTTGTCGTACACAGGCATAATTTGTTTGCTGATTGCGAGTGTAAGCGGATGGAGGCGAGTGCCTGCTCCTCCTGCGAGAATTATTCCTTTCATATTAATTTAATCTACCAAAAAACAAATGCTGAATTTAAGTTTGAAGAGCAACAAATTCGGGTTCAAGTTTTTTACAAAAGTAAAAATACAAAAAAAGAAATGAGTGTAACTTTTGTTATTTTAGAATCGTTATATTCGTAATCAAAATTTTTATGTAGATTCGTACAACAATTTAAAAACTTAATTTCTATGAAAAAAAAATTTATTAGAATCACTACTGTGATTTTTTTGTTCGTTTTAATTACAGCATCAATAATAAGCTGTAAGAAAAAAGATCCTGAACCAACATTACCACCATCTTCTTCAATGGTGATGGAAGTTGGTAATTTTTGGAACGGTACTACTTCAAGAATGGTGGATACTACAAAAAGTAATCTTGTTTTTGCCGGAGTAAACGTACTTGTTTGGAATACTTTACTAACTATTGGATTAGCAGTTCCTGTTACTTCTTTTTTAGAATCATTCAAGCATGCAGCGGTATGGGATAAAAAAGAGAGAGAATGGATTTGGTCATATTCTGTATCTGTAGGATTGGATACCTATAATGCCAAATTGCACGGCAAAGTAAATGGAGATGATATAAACTGGTCAATGTACATTTCTAAAAATGGAGGATATTCCGACTTCTTATGGTATACAGGAACTTCTAAAAAAGATAATACAAGCGGACAATGGATATTAAATAATAATCCCAATGACGCTACTCCTCTTTTACAAATTGACTGGAACAAAAATGCAAGTGGAACATGTGATGTCAAGTATATGAATGTCGTTCCCGGGGGAAAAGAAAACGGAGGATACATTAACTATGGAATTATAAATGATCCCAAATTAGATGCATTTTATGACATTTACAATAAAGGAAAAAACAATCTTACAAGCATCAAATGGAACAGAAGTTCAAAAGCAGGACAGGTAAAAGATCAATTACATTTCAAAGACACAGAATGGCATTGCTGGAATACTACTTTGGTTAATGATACCTGCCAATAATCTTATTTATAGGAATTGAAATGATATCATCTTGAAATCCCACGAGGCAAGTTGTTCTGATATTATTAACTGATGTTACGTAAACCGAATACATCATTGCGAATGATTTGTATTGATCTTGCCAAAATAAATAACAAACCAAATGTATTTTTGCGTAACATCAGTTAATTTAATTTGAAGTATAAAAGAAATGACTCAAAAACAATTAGAAGATTATTTATGGGGAGCAGCCAATATTCTGCGGGGAATGATTGACGCAGCCGATTTTAAGCAATATATTTTTCCGCTATTGTTTTTTAAACGTATCAGCGATTTGTGGGATGAAGAATATCAGATTGCCTTACAAGAAAGCGATGAAGATTTAACCTATGCTGAGTTTGCTGAAAATCACCGCTTTCAAATACCCAAGGGTTGTCATTGGAATGATGTGCGGAAAAAAACTGTTAATGTTGGAACTGCTTTGCAAAAAGCATTGCAAGGAATTGAAAAAGCAAACTTTGAATTGTTGCATGACATCTTTGGTGATGCTCAATGGACAAACAGGAAAAGAATGAGTGATGAAAAAATGCTTGACTTCATTGAGCATTTCAGCCAAATGGATTTGTCAATAAAAAATGTTCCTCACGATATTATGGGTGATGGATACGAATACCTGATTAAAAAATTTGCTGACGACAGCGGACACACCGCTGCCGAGTTTTACACTAATCGCACCGTTGTAAAACTAATGACACTGATTACCGACCCTCAATCAAAAGAAAGTGTGTATGACCCCACTTGCGGAAGTGGCGGCATCCTGCTCAACAGTGCATTGTATCTGAAAGAGCAGAAAAAAGAATACCGCACTCTGAAACTTTACGGACAGGAACTGAATCTGATTACTTCTGCCATTGCACGCATCAATATGTTCATGCACAATGTTGACGAATTTGAAATTGTGCAAGGCGACACTTTGGATAATCCTTCGTTGCTGAAAGATGATGAGTTGCGGAAGTTTGATGTGATAATGGCGAATCCGCCATACAGCGTTAAGCGATGGAACCAACAAAGATGGATGAATGATCCTTTTGGTAGAAATATCTGGGGAACGCCTACGCAAGGATGTGCGGATTATGCTTTTCTGCAACATATCATTAAGAGTTTGAACAATGACACCGGCAGATGCGTGGTGCTTTTTCCTCACGGAGTTTTGTTTCGTAATTCGGAAAGTGAAATACGAAAGAAAATGATTGAAGCCGATTTAGTAGATGCTGTAATTGGCTTAGGTAAAAATCTTTTTTACAACAGCAGCATGGAAAGTTGTTTGCTTATTTGCCGAATGAAAAAACCGAAAGAAAGAAAAGGGAAAATCATTTTTATCAATGGAGTGAATGAAGTTTGTATTGAAAGAAGCACCGCATATCTGAAAGAAGAACACATAAATAAAATTGCATCAGCATACAAAAGTTACAAAGACATTGATGGCTTCACAAAAATCATTTCTAATAACGAAGTGATAAGTAAGAATGACGGCAACTTAAATATTCCTTTATATGTGAAGCAGGAAAATAATTCCGACCAGCATGTGATTGAAACTTTACTTGAAGAAATTCAAACCGGGAAATCAAACATGAATAAATCCATTGATTCACTTTTGAAAAAATTAGAAACGCTGGGGATAAAATGAAAGTGAAAGGAAATATAAAAACATTGGAGGAAGTTTGCTCTTTTATCAGAGGTGTCGTATTCGCTAAGAACGAAGAGATTGAAACAACTGATGGATTTGGAATTCTTCGTTCTCACAATGTTGATTTTGAAAATTACAGAGTGAGTTTACACGATTTGAAATATATTTCTCCAAATGCAAAGGTGAAAGATGAACAGCGACTTCGTAAAAATGATATTCTGATTTCAGTTGCAAATAGCAAAGAGCAAACAGGCAAAGTCGGCTTTTCATTTTCTGATACAAAATATTACGCTGGTGGTTTTATGGCAATCATGCGACCACTCAATGGAATCAATCCGTATTATCTCTTTGCAAATCTTTCAACTCATAATTTCAAACAATTTATTGAAGGAAAGAATCAAGGAACAACAAACATCTGGAACATCACTTTCACTAGAATAAAAGATTACGAGTTTATTGTTCCTGATAGTGATAAACAAAATTTAATAGCCGAATTATTTCAAGGTATAGAAACCGCCATTAAGCAAGCCGAACAGCAGGAGAAGAATTTGCTAAAAATTAAAAATAGTTTATTGAATAAACTTATAGATGATAATAATGAATGGGGGAATTTCAATAAGAAAAATTGGACAAAAATTAAATTCTCAGATGTCGTTAATAATCTTAATAAAACTGAAAAAAATCCTTTGGCAAAAGGATTGACAAAAGCAATTGGGTTAGAGAACATTAACCCTAATGATTTAAAAATTCAGAATTATGTTGATATTGAAAAATTAGGAACAAAGTTTTCAAGAGTATTTAAAAAGGGGCAATATTTATTCGGAGCAAGAAGAGCATATCTTAAACAGATGGCTCTAGCAGATTTTGATGGAGTATGCACAGCAAATATTATGGTATTTGATTTAAAGAATCATGAAAGGATGTTGAAAGATTATATAGCCCTAATCATACAGTCGGATGTATTTATAAATTATGCTACAAATACTTCTGTTGGTTCTCTTTTTCCTAATGCAAAATGGAAGGCAATTGCAGAATTTGTATTTCCTCTTCCTGATTTAAAAGCACAGGAAAAAATCGTAGAAATGTTTCAGCAAATTGAAATAATACTTTCTCAACTCAAAACTCAAAAACAAACTTTGAAAAATTTAAAACAGAAATTGCTGAATGATATATTAGGGTAAAGGCGGAAGATTTTCCGTCCGAACGAAAAAATAAATATTGTACAGGATGAGTTCACTCCAGCCTAATGAACCAATAAAATGAACGACAAAACAAAATACAATCCTGAAATTCATCATAGGCGTTCCATTCGTTTGAAGGGATATGATTATTCTCAGGTGGGTTTGTATTTTATTACCGTTTGTTGTCAGGATAGAGAATGTTTGTTTGGCAAAATTAATGTAGGGGTTGAAAATTTTCAACCCGAAATGTTATTGAATGAGGCAGGAAAAATTGTAGATAAATGTTGGTTGGATATTCCAAAACATTTTCCGAATACCGTTTTGCATGAACACATCGTAATGCCCAATCATGTTCATGGAATAATTGAATTAACGGATGTCCCTAATGTAGGGATTGAAAATTTTCAATCCCTACAACAACAACGCAACGAATCACCACACAATGAATTTCAAAAAATAATTCCCCGTTCCATTGGTTCAATTGTCAAGGGTTTTAAAATTGGCGTAACAAAATGGTTTCGTAATAATCCCGTATGTACATATAATCATTTGCTCTTACATCCCCAATGGAAAATATGGCAACGCAATTATTACGAACGCATTATTCGCAACGAACAATCCTATCAAACCATTTCGAAATATATCATAAACAATCCTGCAAATTGGAAAGGAGATAAATTTTTTAAATGAATAATGTCTTTTAACGAATTAAATACCGTAGAGCATTTTATCATTCACCGCCTCACGGGTGTAAACCTGAACAATGTGCAGTCAGGTATGGTAGCAGAAGAACCCGTAGAGTATGACACGGTGAAATGGAAATATATTCAGAGCGAATTGTTGCAACGAGGTATTGAAAATATTTTGTTAGAGAAAGAATTAACGGAAGCACTTTGTAGATTGAATCCTGAAATTGCAGCACAACCTGAAAGAGCCGAAGAAGTGATTCATAAACTTCGTACAATTCTTATCACGGAAAACAATGTTGGTTTGGTTCGTGCCAACGAAGAATTTGCAAAATGGTTAAGAGGTGAAATCTCTTTACCTTTCGGCGAAGATGAACAACACATTCCTATTCACATCATTGATTTTGAAAATTTAAAGAACAATACTTATATTCTTACCAATCAGTTTTCCATTCGTGCAAGAGAAACAAAAATTCCTGACATTGTATTTTTTGTAAATGGAATTCCACTTGTAGTTGGTGAAGCAAAAACTCCGGTGAGACCAGCAGTGAATTGGTTTGATGGCGCACACGACATTCGTGAAGTGTATGAAAAATCAGTTCCTCAATTATTCGTTCCGAATATCTTTTCATTTGCAACAGAAGGCAAAGAACTTTTCATTGGAGCAGTGCGGACACCTTTGGAATTTTGGACACCGTGGAGATTGGAAGATGATATTAATATAGGGACACAAAATTTTGTGTCCTTATATGGATTACAACATGTAGAAAAACAATTAACGCATCTTTTAAAACCTTCTACCCTCCTTGACATCTTGCAGTATTACACTGTCTACGCAACGAGCAATCAAAAGAAGAAAATAAAAATCGTTTGCCGTTATCAGCAATATGAAGGTGCCAACGGAATCGTGCAACGTGTTACAATGGGAAAAATTAAGAAAGGATTGATTTGGCATTTTCAGGGTTCAGGAAAATCTTTACTCATGTTATTTGCTGCACAGAAACTTCGCAAGCAGCGGGAGTTGGGAAATCCGACAGTGATTATTGTCGTTGATAGAATTGATTTGGACACACAAATCACAGCCACATTCAACACAGCAGAAGTTCCGAACATGATAACAACGGACAACATCAAAGAACTTCACGATTTGCTGGAAAAAGATTCAAGAAAAATAATCATCACCATGATTCACAAATTCAAAGATACTTATCCCGATATGAACAAACGGGACAATATTATTGTGATGGTGGATGAAGCACACCGAACGCAAGAGGGAGATTTGGGAAGAAATATGAGAGCATCACTGCCAAATGCTTTTCTTTTCGGTTTGACCGGAACTCCAATCAACAAAGCGGATAAAAATACTTTTTGGGCTTTTGGTGCGAAGCAGGACACGGCAGGATACATGAGCCGTTACACTTTTCAGGAAAGTATCAGAGACAATGCAACATTGCCTTTGCATTTTGAACCACGACTACCGAACTATCACATACGTAAAGAAGATTTGGACATTGCTTTCAAAGAACTCACAAATGATTTGAGTGAAGAAGACAGAAACACGTTGAGCCAAAAGGCAACGAGCATGAATGTGTTTTTGAAATCGCCTGAAAGAGTAAATGCAATTGTGAAAGACATTGCAGAACATTTTACAAAGCATGTTCAGCCCGAAGGATTGAAAGCAATGATTGTAACGCCTGACCGTTTCGCTTGCATTCAATACAAAGAGCAATTAGATAAATGGTTTCCGTCAGAAGCAAGTGAAGTTGTAATCAGCACATCAGCAAGTGATGATTATGAATTCAAACAATGTTGGGGAATGGATAAAGATAAGCAAGAAAAAGTTGTAGAGAAATTTAACGACACAAATTCGCCTCTGAAATTTTTAATCGTTACTGCAAAACTTCTCACAGGTTTTGATTCAGCGATTTTGCAGACAATGTATTTGGACAAGTCGCTCAAAGATCACACACTGTTACAGGCGATTTGCAGAACCAATCGTTTGTTCCCGAATAAAACTTTCGGAAGAATAGTTGATTACTTTGGAGTGTTTGACGATACTGCAAAAGCATTAGTATTTGACGAGGAAACAATCAAAACAGTCATTACAAACTTGCAAGTGTTGAGAGATAAGTTACCGGGAGTAATTCAAAAATGTTTGGCTCACTTCTTCAATATTAACAGAAGTATTGCTGGCTTTGAAGGATTGCAAGTGGCACAAGATTGTATCAACACAAATAAAAAGAGAGATGCTTTCGCAAAAGATTACACCATCTTGTCAAAACTTTGGGAAGCGCTTTCACCCGATGAAGTGTTGAATCAGTTTCAGAAGGACTACAAATGGCTTTCGCAGATTTATACTTCTGTGAAACCAACATCAAGCGACAATGGAAGATTATTGTGGCATGCTTTGGGAGCACAAACAACAAAACTCATTCACGATCACATTGTTGTTTCAGGAATCACAACTGACATGGAAGAAATGATTCTGAATGCAGAAATGATTGATGATTTGATGAACAAGAAAGACCCGAAGCAAGCACAAAAACTTTTGAAAATTTTAGCAAGCCGTTTAACGCAGCACAAAGGAATTTTAAAGTTCAAAGAATTGAGTGAACGATTGGAAACATTGAGAGACAAAGCTGAAAAGGGATTGATAAATTCCATTGAATTCATTAAGGAACTTTGTCAGATAGCAAAGGAAACTTTGCAAGCAGAAAAAGAAACTGAAACAAAAAATGAACAAAAAAATGCAAAAGCAGCACTAACAGAATTATTTCTTGAAATAAAAACTGACAAGACACCTGCGATAGTTGAGAGAATTGTAAATGATATTGATGAAATAGTTCGCATTGTTCGTTTTGACGGTTGGCAAAATTCAACCATAGGAGAAAAAGGAGTTAAAAAAGAATTACGAAAAATTCTTTGGATAAAATATCCGATTAGGGATGAAGAACTTTTTAACAAAGCATACGAATACATAAAAGAATATTATTAACTCATGATTGCAAATGAAGGGTAACGGCGTTGCTTTGAACATTGTTAAGTTGTGTATGTCATGCTGAATTTATTTCAGCATCTAAAATCAATGAAAAGAGATTCCGAAACCGCCGAAACTTGTTCGGAGCAGGCCAATTTGGAATGACTTATCTAAACCTTGTTTTACAGTCGCAATGATGAGTCCAATTTTTGAAATTGCTCTTTACATATTATATTCCTTTTATCCTCCTTGCGTGGCTTTTATAATGATGACTTTATCATTTTCTTTCAGTTGAAAAAAAGACCATTGTGATTTTGGAATAACAGAATTATTCACCGCAACAGCAATGCCTTTTGCATCACTTGCAACTTTTGAAAGCAAATGAACAATAGAAATTTTGTCGTTGAAATTTTGTTCGCTATCGTTTACAAAAACTTTCATATTGATAAGATTAAAAAAAGATCTTCAATAAATTATCCTCCGGTAGCGCATTTGCAACTTGGCGAAAAATAAATTTTAGTATTCGGAAGCATTTCGCGAATACGCTCTTGCTCTTCGTCATTCAGCAGAATGACTCTTAAATCGAAAAATTTTAGGTTTTTTAATTTCGCTAATTCATCAGGAAAAAATTCTATATCATTACTCCAGATGTCAAGTACTTCTAATTTTTCAAGTTCTCCTATCTGAATGGGCAGAGAGGTAAGATTATTTTTAAAAGCAATAATTTTTTTTAGATTTTTTAGTTTCCCGATAGAGTTAGGAAGATTGGATAGTTTATTACATGAAACATTTAATATTTGTAAGTTAGAAAATTCGCCAAGTTCTTTTGGTAATTCTTTTAACCGATTCTTGCTAAGATTAAGTTCTTGCAGATTGATGAATTTAAGAATATCAACAGGGAAAATTTTAAGTTTCTTCTTTCTTAGATTCAGACGGTAAACTTTTTCGGGATTTTGTAGTGCTTCTTCCAGTGAAGTAAAAACAAGTGAGTTTGCAAGCGAAGCAGAATCAAGCATTTGAGCAAATAAGCACCCTGTTTTCAAATGTGAAAAACCTGTTGCTCCCCAAAGAGAAGAGAGAAAAAAGAAAAAAATTAATTTACTATTTACAATTTTCATTTTATTATTTCTAATGATTTTTCTTTATCGGAATCAATTTGTTTTTTCAACTCTTCAAGAGTATCAAATTTTTTTTCATCACGAATTTTTTGTTTAAAAAAAATACGCAAAGAATCCCCGTAAATATTTTTTTCAAAACCGAAAAGATGCGCTTCTATAGTTCTCTTTTCTCCGCCAACAGTAGGATTGAATCCGATATTTAACATGCCCTTAAATATGTTGTCATTATGTTCGGCTGTAACTGCATAAACCCCGTCAGCAGGTATCAGTTTATATTTATCATCTACCATTATGTTTGCAGTAGCATAGCATGATTTTTTTCCGATTCCTTTTCCTTCTACCACTTTTCCTTTAACCGAATATTCATATCCTAAAAATTTGTTGACAGTTTTTATATCTCCCGATGCTAATGCCTTTCGGATTTTCGTAGAACTAATTTCTACTTTATCTATATCCTGTGCAGGAATTTTTTCCAATTCAAAATTGTAAACACGAGTCAGTTCTTTGAGTTTTTGAAATGTCCCCTCACGGTTCCTGCCGAAATGATGATTGTACCCTATCACTAACTTTTTAACTTTGAGATTATTGATTAATATATTTCGTACAAACTCTATATAAGTGAGTCGTGAAAATTTTTTTGTGAACGGATGAATAATGAGGTGTTCAATACCAAATTTTTTGAGTAATTCAATTTTTTCTTACTGAGTATTTAACATTTTTATATCATGGTCGTCAGGAAAAAGAATCATGCGTGGGTGAGGATAAAAAGTAAGAATCGCTGTTTCACCATTTATTGATTCAGCCGATTCTTTCAGCCGATTAATTATTTTTGATGTCCGATATGAACGCCATCAAAAGTGCCAATAGTTATTACTATATTTTTTATTCCTCCGATTTCATTGGAGTATGCGTGAAATTTTTCTATGTCTTCATAAACTTTCATCATCTCTATGATTATATATTATACTTCGCTGTTGTCCGACAAAAGTAGTAAAATAAAATACGTTTTATCTATGGAAAATATGTATTGTTGCCGCTATTTTATCATCCAAATTATATCGCTTAGTGTAATACTTTCCTCCTCTAATGTGATTTTGATTAAATTATTTTGATTAAAATTTTTAACATAATCTTCAACTTTACTTTTTAGTAAAGATATTTCTGCTTTTAATTTCCAGTGTTCCCCATCTTTTGCATAAAGAACAATAAACAATCTGTTTTTTAAATGTTTTCTTTGTTCCTGGCTTTGATTTTCATAAAGCCATTTGCATAAATCACCGGGATTTGATAAGGCATCTTCAAATGTTACATTATATCCTTTTGGAAAAATTGATGTTTTGTGATCAAAACTAATATCATCAATATAAAAATCTACTATTTTATCTCTTTTGTTTTTTTCGGCTTTAACATTTGACGAAGAACAAAATATTTCCTCTACACCTTTTGCTGACCAGAAATTAAACCAACGGTTTAATGCATAATTTAAAAAATTATCATAATCACTTTTATCAGAAAAATTTCTTTTTATCACTTCTGATAATTCATCAAAAGATTCTATTTCATAGATAAAATTTGTTAACCCATCATAATAATTATTTTGTTTCCTGCCCCACGAATAAGGATATTGCAATCTTTTTTTTAATTCATTTTCTAATCTTTCTAAATTCATATTCATTGCTTTTTAAAAACAAAAATATATTCGTGTTTGAAAATGTAAAATCCTCCAGCAAGAGCACGGTACCTCCATAATTCTTTTTGATTCATCTTGCCTTTTGTTTCATCAAAATTTTTCACAATAGTAGATTTTAATTTGTATCCTCTTTTCAAAAATTCTTGCATTGTGTAAAATGCAAGTGGTATCCATTCTCCGTCAGAATATTTGTCGCCAATTACCAAAGCACAATATCTGCCTTTGTCTAAAATATTATAGGACTTTTCAACAAGTCGTCCCATTTTGAATAAAAATTTTTCTAAACTTTTTTCATTTGATAAATCAAAAGGATTGTCGCTGAATTTAATAATGTCCCAGTAAGGCGGGTGCATAATCATAAATTGAATGGACTTAACACCAATTTTTTTCAACGCTTCTTCATAAAATAATTCTGTGCTGTCCGCTGTAATAATTTCCGTTCTAACATTGTTAGAATTTTTTTCTTTCGCAATATTTTTCTTTGCTGATTTTACTACTGATGGATTTAATTCAATCCCAATTCCATTTCTGCCAAGACGTTTACTTTCTATCAAAGTTGTTCCACTCCCAAGAAAAGTGTCAAGCACCCACTCTCCTTGTTTGGTGTATCTTTTTAAAAACTGATTTGGAATTTGTGGAATAAAATTACCCCAGTAACCTGCATTGTGAGCACCAGAATTATCTCGTCTGTCTAAAACCCACAAACTATCCGTGATGATGTCGTCATATTCTTTCCATCTATGTAAATTAATATCATTAATCTTGCTCGTTTTAATTTCAGAAAGAGATTTTACTAATCGCTGAATATAATATTTTGTACGTTCAATTGTTTTTGTTTCAAGTATCTGGTCAATCTCGTTGAGAATAAATTCCGAGTCGGCTTTCGTAAGATTATTTTTAATTTTTAAAACACTTAATTTAATTTGATTTAAATTTTCCTTCGTCATGAGGGGAGATAATGCGTCTGTAATTTCCGATTGATTAATAATCACTGTATAATGTTTTTACTTATTGTTTAAATTCAGACCTCCTGATCTATCCGAAAAGATGTACGTATTATTTGCCTACAAATATATTATTTGTCAAATTTCACAAGGTTGTTCTGAAGGGCAGTCCCAAAAATTAGTTTCGTCATTGCGACTGCGAGGCGTTGCTCTGAGCTTGCCGAAGAGCACGAAGCAGGAAGCAATCTTCATTTCTACATGAAAAAAATAGATTGCTTCGGTCATTCCTTCTACGCAATGA
>JAZDJJ010000057.1:0-7667 GCA_043804035.1 Bacteroidota bacterium | reverse complement strand
GTTCCAAAAATTGATTTCGTCATTGCGACTGCGAGGCACGAAGCAGGAAGCAATCTCTATTTCTACATGAAAAAACAGATTGCTTCAGTCGTTCCTCCTTCGCAATGACGTTTATTTGTATTTTTAGAACTGCCCTAAAGTGAATAAAAATACTGACAACAAATGTACATAAAATTTTTGGCTCTACAGGGAATGCTGTGGAAGTGATAATTTTGTCAGTATAAAAACCAAATAATTATTTATTTTTATTCTCCACTAATCTTTTCTCCGAGACATGAAAGTGTTTACAAAAAAAACAATATGCATTATTGTCTTTCATTTTTTAATTCTCATTTCTTGTTTTTCATTTTCTCAAACTCAATCTTATTCTCTTGAACTAAAAGGCATAGACAATCAAACATTTTTCAATAAACTTTCTTACAAAAAATCTTTCGGAACAAAATTGGAACGAGATAAAGAAATTCAAAATATTCTTTTTACTCTTTATGATAATGCGTATTTAACTGCTGATGTTGAAAATAAAATTAAAGACGAGAAAGATTCTCTTAAAGAAATTGTTTTTGTAAAAATAGGTGAGCAATATCAATGGGCAATTCTCAAAAAAGGTAATGCAGACGAAGGAATTTTGAGTGAGATTGGATACAAAGAAAAACTTTTTTCCAACAAACCCCTCTACTTTAAAGAGGTAAGAAATCTCCAAGAGAAAATTTTAATTTATTGCGAAAACAATGGCTACCCGTTTGCTTCAATCAAACTTGACAGCATTGTAATTTCTATCGCTACTGCTACTGCCGCCGCCTCTTTTTCTGCTTCTCTTAATCTTCAAAAAAATAATCTGATAAAAATTGACAGCATAGTGAATTATGGTTCGGCAAAAATTTCGCAAGTATATTTTTATAATTGTCTCGGAATAAAATTAAACGATTTGTATAACGAATCACTTGTCAGAAAAATAGATATGCGCATCAAAGAGATTCCGTTTGTAAAAGAAAAAAATCCTTTCAGGGTACTATTCACAGATAAAAAAGCAAGAATAGAATTATTTCTGGAAAAAAAACGTGCGAGTCAATTTGACGGCATCGCAGGTATTCTGCCTGATAATAAAACCGGAAAAATTCTTTTGACTGGTGATGTACATCTGAAACTAAATAATTCTTTCAATCACGGCGAACTTCTTGACTTCAACTGGCGACGGCTACAGGCAGGCACACAAGATTTGAAAACACGATTTGTTTTTCCATTTTTGATAAAAACACCTTTCGGAATTGATGCCATCTTCAAACTTTACAAAAAGGATTCCACTTATCTGGAAGTAAATCCCAACATTGGCATTCAGTATTTTCTCAATGGCGGAAATTATTTTAAAGCGTTTGTTAATAAAAAGCAAATGACATTGCTTTCTACTTCGGGATTAAAAAATCTTTCTGTCCTTCCTCCTTATGCCGATATCACTTCCACACTTTATGGAATTGGAATGAAATCAGAAAATCTGGACTATCGCATAAATCCGCGAAAAGGATATTCTTTCGGCATTACAACCTGCGCAGGAAACAAAATCATTCGGAAAAATGATAAACTAAATTCAGAAATTTATGATAAATTAAATTTGAATACTGTTCAATACAATGCTGAACTTGAAATGGAATTTTTTGTTCCGATAAAAAATCGCAGTACAATAAAATTAGGAACACACTCCGAGTATCTTCATACTGAAACAATGTTCCAGAACGAACTTTTTCGCATTGGCGGATTAAAAACATTGCGCGGATTTGATGAAGAATCAATTTACGCTTCTTCTTATTATATCTTTTCTGTTGAGTATCGTTATTTGTTTGACGAAAATTCTTATCTCTTTCTTTTTAGTGATGGTGCTTATTACGAAAACAAAAGCATTTCTTTTTCAGGCGACCGCTACGATACACCTTATGGTTTCGGAGCCGGCATTAGTTTTGAAACCAAAGCAGGAATTTTTTTACTTAACTACGCACTCGGAAAACAATTTCACAATCCCATTGATTTAAAAGCGGGTAAGGTGCATTTCGGAATAGTAAATTATTTTTGAGAGTTTAATATTTTAGGACTAATGTAAAAACGAGTTTAGGATATTTTAGTTGTCGATATTCTTTTTTTGGTGCAACACATTTGATAAAAACCGTCAAACTAAAACACAGCAAAGAATATGAAAACTTTTTAGTGTGTATATTCAAATTATATTTCTACTTTTGTGCATAAGTTTTATAATAAATTTATGAGAACAGCGCAAGTACAAATATTAGTAAGTAAAAGAGATTATTTAAAATACGGATTTAACAACAGTATTATTAATTTCTCTAAACTTAAAGAAAATATTTTACAAGAATTATTTCAAAAGTCCATTGAGAAATCACTTAGGATTGCTAAAAAGACAGGTCTTTCTGAAATGACTTTAGATGAAATTAATGCTGAAATAGAAAAAGCAAGAAACAATGCATAAAGCAGATTTTCTGATTACAGGTAACACAACCCATTTTATAATTCCTGAATTAAACCACGTAAAAATTATTTCACCCAAAGATTATATTGAAAACTACTGGAAAGTATAATTGTTTTAAAAAGTTCGTTTTGATGAATCTCTACGAATAGTTTATTTTTCTCTATCACGCCCACGTCTAAAAAAAGTTTTCAACAACGGATTATTGGAACCTTTTTAGTGTGTGTATTCAAATTATATTTTTACTTTTATATGTAAGTTCTACATTTTTTATTTTTACAAAAAAAATTCAATGGAAATTTTATTTTTAATCATCGGCATTGTTGCAGGAATTGCAATTGGATACCTGATTGCTAAAAACATTTGTGCAAAATCGGAACAGCAGAAAGAACAATTGCTGAACGAAAGAATTAATTCATTAGACAAAGAAAAAGCTGTGCTTCAAGAGAGGACAAATTTATTGAATGATGAAAATTTATCTTCTAAATCGGAATTGATTTCTGAACGCGAAAAATTAAATACGGCAAACAACAATTTAGCAAAGGCAGAAGAAGGATTAAAAAATATGAATGAAAAACTTAAGGAAGAAGAAGAACGACAAAAGAAAAATCAAACCGAATTTAAAAATATCGCAAATGAAATTCTTGAAACAAAAAGTCAGAAATTTACTGAACTGAACAAGACCAATCTTGATGGTATTCTTATTCCGCTGAAAGAACAAATAAAGGCATTTGAAGAAAAAGTTGACAAGTCGTATCGTACCGAATCCGCTGAACGCAACACGTTGAAAGGAGTAATTGAACAACTCACAAAACTTAATCAGCAAATGGATCAGGATACTAAAAATCTTACAAAAGCACTTAAGGGAGATAGTAAAAAACAAGGCGACTGGGGCGAAAAACAAGTAGAGATACTTCTTGAAAAATCCGGCTTACAAAAAGATATTCATTATTTAATTCAAAAGAATTTCCGCAATTCTGAAAATGAATTATTCAGACCTGACTTTATTGTTCTTCTTCCTGAAAATAAAAATCTCATTATTGATTCTAAAGTTTCGCTGACAGCTTACACCGATTATCTGAGTACCGATGATGAAGAAAAGAAAAAAACATTTTTGAGTTCTCATTTAAAAAGTGTTCGTAATCATATTGAAGATCTTTCTCAAAAAAAATATCACGAACTCTATCAAATCAATTCTCCCGATTATGTTTTGATGTATATGCCTATTGAATATGCTTTCTTTTTATCCGTTCAGAGCGATCAGGAATTGTTTTCTTTTGGGTTAAATAAAAATATAATTCTAACTACCACATCTACTCTTCTTGCTACGCTTTCTACTGTATCATTTATCTGGAAACAAGAAAACCAAAAACGCAATGTACTGGAAATAGCACGGCAAAGTGGAGATTTATATGATAAATTTGTTGGCTTTACTGCTGACTTGATTACTATTGGAAAAAAAATGAACGATGCTAAATGTTCTTATGAAGAAGCAATGAAAAAACTTTCTGAAGGCAAAGGTAATCTCGTACATAGAGTTGAAGAAATAAAAAAACTCGGAGCACAAACATCCAAATCAATTTCCCATCCTCTTTTGGAACGGGCAAAAGAAGAATAATGAAAAAATATTCCTCCTGTTTTCTCTTCGTATTTTGTATTTTACATTTTACATTTTGTATTTTACAATCTTGCTCTTCCTCTCGTTCTGTCAGCATAGAAAACCTTTCAAATATCTATAAGAGAGAACAATCTGCACTACATCCGCAATTCGCAATTTTTCATCGCACAAACACAACTTCTGAACTTCATTTCAAAATAAATTCCAATGAACTTCTCTATACAAAACAAACAGGCAATGACAATTTTACCGCACGCATCAGCATTCACTACAAACTAATTGCATCGTATGAAACTAAAGAAATTATAGATAGTGCTACGGTTTTAGTTACAGATATATTTTCCGAGAACACAATTAAAAATATTATCGGCAAGATTGATTTCGGTGCTACTTTCACAAACGTTTATCTACTTGAAATAAATTTTTCCGACCTGAACAGAAACACTACTGTCAAACATTTCATCAACATTGATAAAACGAATCATAATGGCAGACAGAATTACATTCTCTATTCTGCTGAAACAAAAACTCCTCTCTTTATCAATAATATCAAAAAAGATGAAAGAGTGATTATCAAATACCGCATACCTGATGTAAAACTTTTTGTCCGATATTATCACCGCGATTTTCCTTTGCCTGCTCCACCTTTTGCCAACAGCAACATGGTATCTTTTGAGTACAATGCCGACAGTTTATTTACCATTCAAACAAATAATGCCGACACTAACGGATTTGTTTTTCGTAACGAAGGATTTTACCACATACAGACGGATACTAACACGAGAGAAGGTATCACGTTGTTTCGTTTCTTTGATGATTTTCCGAATGTAAAAACTCCTGAAGAATTATTGCAACCGCTTAAATTCATTACCACACGACAGGAATTTGATGCTATGAGAGCATACAAAAACCCAAAAATTCCTGTTGATAGTTTTTGGGTAAATGTTGGAGGAAGTCATGATCGTGCCCGCGAACTAATTAGAAAATTTTATAATCGTATTACAAATGCCAATCAGTTTTTTTTGTCTTACACAGAAGGATGGAAAACCGACAGAGGTCTCATTTATATTATCTATGGACCACCCAATGTGGTGTACAAATCTTCTGATTCAGAAAATTGGGTTTATGGCGAAGAAAATAATTTTAACTCACTCACTTATACATTTCTAAAAGTAATCAATCCCTTTACCGATAACGATTACCGATTAGAACGTTCTCCTGTTTACAAAACCGGCTGGTTCAATGCCGTTGAAATGTGGAGGCAGGGAAGAGTGTATGCAGATAAATAACAAACAATCGTCATTCAATAGGAATTCATTGTAAATACAAAACAATCGAATTATCAATGCTCAAATTATAATTGTAATAAAAATATTTATGAATCAAAAATCAGAAACTTCTAATCTGAAACCGGTATTTGGTATCCGCCCCATCATTGAAGCCATTCGTGCCGGAAAAGAAATTGAAAAAATTCTGATACAAAAAAATGCAGGAAACAAATTACTTGGTGGACTTAAGAACGAGATAAAAGAATTTAATATTCCTTTTCAATTTGTCCCGATAGAAAAACTAAATTGGATAGCGAAATATAAAAATCATCAAGGAGTTGTTGCATTACTTTCTCCTATCACATATCAAAACATTGAGGATATTATTCCAAGTGTTTTTGAAAAAGGAGAAACACCGATAATAATTATTTTAGACCGTATCACCGATGTACGCAACTTAGGTGCCATCTGCCGGACGGCTGAATGTGCAGGAGTGCATGCTATAATAGTTCCCTCAAAAGGAAGCGCTCAGATAAACAGCGATGCAATAAAAACTTCTGTCGGAGCGATTTTCACAATTCCTTTTTGCAGAAGCGAAAATCTTAAAATCACAATTGACTTCTTAAAAAAAAGTGGTCTGCAAATAATTTCCTGTACGGAACAAGCCGACAAAACAATTTATGAAATTGATTTTTCTGTTCCTTCTGCCATTATTCTTGGTTCAGAAGAAGACGGTATTTCTGGAGAATATATTAGAATCTCTGACGATGAAGCGCGAATTCCTCTTTACGGAAAAATTAAATCATTGAATGTTTCGGTAGCAGCAGCCGTTACGCTTTATGAGGTTATTAGTCAAAGGAATTTTAAGAAATGTGGAATGAATGATACTGATAAATCAAATCTTCTTCAAATAAAACGTATCTGCCAAAATTCCAAAAAAGTTACTTGATTATTTTCAGCAAACCCTAATTATTCTAAACACATATTTCATAATGGTCTTGTTTTAAAACCACTTTTTCTTTCTGAATATCATCACTCCAAAAATAGAAATCATAAACGAAATAAGAAGTACAATCCAAAATCCAAATTTATTGTCTTCAAAACTATTTGGCACATTCATGCCATAGAGACTTGCTATAAGTGTTGGTATCATTAATATTATTGAAATAGAAGCAAGTACTTTCATAATCATATTTAAGTTATTAGAAATTATTGATGCATAAGCATCCATCATTCCGCTTAAAATATCAGAATAAATGCTTGTAGTTTCTTGTGCTTGTCTTAATTCTATATCAACATCTTCCACCAACTCAGGGTCAAAACTTTCTTTATAGTTTTTTAAATTTTTTATTTTATAAATTAAAATATCATTTCCTTTCAACGAAGTAGTAAAGAAAACCAAGCATTTTTCAATTTGTAGTAATGTCTGCAAGTCCTCATTTTTAATTGATTTTTCAAGTTGTTTCTCTGCTATTTTAATCTTTTGATTTGTTTGTTTCAAGTATTTAAGAAACCAAACACTGGATGATAATAATAATCGTAATGTTAAATCAAAATTGTCTTTTTTTGTAATTACTTTACGTTGAGTGTAACGTATGAAATCCGGTAGCATATCAGTAGGATAAAAACTTATAGTAACAAATATGTCGTCTTTAAAAATAATGCCAAGTGGTATGGTAGAAAATGGGAAACCGTTATTTAGAATTTTTATAGGAATTCTTAGTAGTATTAAATACCATCCATTCTCCATTTCAATACGTGGTCGTTCGTCAACGTCTTCAATGTCATTGTAAAACGCTAATGGAATGTGCAATTCATTAATCAAATAGTTTTTGTCATCTTCTGATGGGGTTTCTATATTAATCCAACAGTTTGGTTCCCATTTTTCACAATGAATTAATCCTGCACCATTTTTTAAAAAAGTTTTCATTATTTAATTCTTCATAAATTAATAAATAGAGGAGGAATAAATGAACCCCTATTAAAGTTTAACAATCCGAATGCTAATCGTTCATGTAATGAATAATTATTTTTTATTTGTGCAAAAATAGTTTTTTTAGAACACCCTTCCTGATTTTTTGTGTATAGATATTTAAACATTTTACATTCCCGACAAATTATTATAGAGCAATTATATATTCAGCACATTATTTCAGCACTTTATCCGTTTTTGTTAAGGGCGGTTCCAAAAATTGATTTCGTCATTGCGACTGCGAGGCACGAAGCAGGAAGCAATCTCTATTTCTACATGAAAAAACAGATTGCTTCAGTCGTTCCTCCTTCGCAATGACGTTTATTTGTATTTTTAGAA
>JAZDJJ010000056.1:0-39790 GCA_043804035.1 Bacteroidota bacterium | reverse complement strand
TTTAGGGCAGTCCCAAAAATTGGTTTCGTCATTGCGACTGCGAGGCACGAAGCAGGAAGCAATCTCTATTTCTACATGAAAAAACAGATTGCTTCAGTCGTTCCTCCTTCGCAATGACGTTTATTTGTATTTTTAGAACTGCCCTTTAGCCGTAAAGATAGTTACCCACAGGAAACCAAGTGAAATCAAAAAATCTATAAATTTGTGGTTCAATGAATAACATTACACACAATATCATTACAGATAATTCAAAAATAATTACCGAAGCATTAGTTAAGAGCGGTGCAGATGTATTTATCGGATATCCTATTACGCCTGCAAATTTGTTTTATCTATACGCTTCAAAACGTTTTCCTTTTTTCTTTGCTGCTCCCGATGAAATAACAACAGTGCAATGGATGTCGGGGTTTGCTGCATCCGGTCATATTCCTGTTACAGCAACATCTTTTCCGGGATATTCACTCATGATAGAATCAATAAACATGGCTTACATGATGGAGTTGCCGATGGTAATTATTCTTGTGCAAAGATTAGGACCTGCAACGGGAACGGCAACATGCGGCGCTCAAGGCGATATCGCTGTTGTTAATGGTACTATTTCAGGCGGATATACAATTCCTACAATAAGTGTAAGCAATAATTTAGATTGTTGGGAAATAGGTGCAAGATCTGTGAAAACGGCTGTTGAATTAAGAACGCCCGTAGTAATTCTTACTTCTAAAGAAGAGATGATGACACTTTTTAATTTTGATATTTCTCAACTGAAAGATATTCCTGCGGTAAAACAAAATTTCTTTGATAAGAAAGAAACTTACAAGCCATATTTCCCTGACAAAAATCTTGTTCCCGAATTTGTCCCCGTTACAAGTAAAGAACATCAGGTACGACTTACTGCTTCCACTCACGATAAGATGGGAATTTTACAAAACACATCAACCGAGGCGATTGAAAATACTATAAGGATTAAAAATAAAATTGATACTAATAGCAGCAAATTTTTATTTTATGAATTGGACGAACAAAAAGATGCCTCTGTATTATTAATGTCATACGGAATAACTTCTAATGCAGCAAAAGAAGCGATACTGAAATTACGGGCAGATGGAATTAAAATATCATTATTAATTGCAAAGACATTATTGCCTGTGCCAAACATATATTATCAAATTCATAAAAAATATAAAAAAATTATTATTGCAGAAGAAAATTTAACAGGACAATACAGACAAATAATGTATGGTATGCAGGATACTCCGAATATTACAGGAATAAATACTATTGGTAAAATGATAATTCCCAAAGAGATTATTGACAAAGTAATGATTACTATTTCATCTGCTAATTACGAATGACAAATTATTAATCACGAATGAAAAGTGAATATATAAATGATGCAGGGTTGCCTTTTTGTAAAGGATGCGGGCATGCAGGAATAGCCAGAAACCTTGAAAGTGCTTTAATGAAATTAAACATTTCGCCACTTGATGTTATTGCAGTAACTGATATTGGTTGTCATGGAATAATTGATAAATCGTTAAAGACGCATACGGTTCATGGATTACATGGGAGATCAATTGCTCTTGCCGCAGGTATTTCTGCCGGTATAAATGACTCTTCAAAAAAAGTAATTGTTTTTATTGGTGATGGAGGTATTACAATCGGAATGCAGCATTTAATTGATGCCGCTCATCACGGGTTTGATATGACAGTGATTATTCATAACAATATGTTGTATGGAATGACTGGCGGACAACCAAGCGAACTTACACCCAAAGGGTTCAGAACTCCTACTTGCCCCGAAGGCACAAAGTATCATGGATATAATATTTGTGAAATAGTAACAGCAGCCGGAGCCAGTTATGTGCAAAGATTAAATTGTATTGGTGATTTTTCTGACGATTTAGTAAAAGCAATTTCTGTTAAAGGATTTTCTTTATTAGAAATAATGGAGATATGTCCCAGTTATGGCGTTAAATCAAATCAGGGAATGAAACTTTCAAACATAGTAGAAGATGCAGGACTTGAAACAAAAGTTTATACAACTCATCATAGGCAGATGATGATTGAAAGAAGAAATACGAAATCTTTATTTAATGAGAAAGATAAAATAATTGTAAAACACAAATCATCTTTACAGCAACCATTGCGAATATCATTTTGCGGTTCAGCAGGCGAAGGAGTGCAGATTGCCGCAGAGTTCTTAATTAAAGCCGCCGTTTTATCAGGGCTAAATGTAACTAAAAAGGGAAATTATCCGGTAACAGTTGGTATTGGATTTTCTAATGCCGAAATAATTTTATCTCATAAAAAAATTTTATTCACAGGGTCTCCGAACCCTGACATTATGATTATTACTTCGCAAGACGGATTAACTTATGGAGAGAAAAATGCAAAACAAATGAATGACGGATATATTTTCATTGACTCATCTTTACCCAACATAGATACTAATGCAAAAAAAATAAGAAGTGATTTTCGTTTACAATTCGGCCACAAAAATTCTATACTTGCAGCCATTTTTTATTTCATTATTAAAACAGAAATTATACCCGTTCAGGCGTTGATTGATGTTATTAAAGAAAGTAATTTGGCAGAAAAAATCCCCTTGGATAAAATGATTTTATATCAATAGTACATTTATGACAGGACTTACGCAAGAATACTTTTTGTTTCTCGCAAAGGCGCAAAGTTCGCCAAGAAATACGAAAATATTTTGTGTTTATCAAATCTGAAGATTACTGAGCCTGCCGAAAACAGAGAATCTGCGAGAAATATACAAAGTGCGTAAGTCCTAATTCAAGTCATAAATCATCAATAGACGTGTTGCGAAATAAATTTTTGGGACTTTTTCAGCAAACCCCAATTACTATATTCCTATATTCAACCCAATACGAATTTGCGGACTTTTAATAGGAGAATAAGGACTATCTAACAAATTCCATAGCACCATTACACAGAGAGAAGAATTACCGGATTGCTGACACAATCCTCCGCCCACCCACATATTGTTAATGTAAAATCGTTCTGTATTATATAGCCAGTCACCATTTAGTAATTCATATTCGGCATGAGCAAACAGAAAGTCAAATAACATGAATCTATTGAATATGTTTCCGCCATATATGTTTTGTGAATAGGCAGGTATACTACTTCTATCCGAAAAATAGATATATGTTATACCCAATCCGGCAGAATACCTTTTTGTGATGTTATATCCTATTATAGGAGAAACATTAACAAATGTAACTGTGCCAAAAAGCAAACCCAATCCTCCTCCAAAATAAATTTTGTCTTTACTCCAGAATGGTTCTTTTTCCTTACTTGGTTTTGGCGGAGTAAAATCCTGTGAAAAACAGTAAGTAGCAAACAATAAGCAATAAGTAAATAAAAAAACTTTTTTCATTAAAAAAATTATCAAGTATCCTATTCAGACCTCCTGACCTTTCGGTGTTTGTGAATTTTATTTTGAAGATTAATTTTCAGAACAACCTCGTGAGACATGACAGTTATCCTTGCAACCGAAACACGATAGGAAGAATGTATCGGACTCTTACTGATTTTCCATTTTGTTTTCCGGGTGACCATTTAGGCATAATTTTTACCACGCGGAGTGCTTCTTTATCGCAGCCGGAACCGCCTTTTAGTCCTTTGTAAAGTTCTACATCTGTTACGCTTCCATCTTTATCAACTACAAATGTAATAAACACTTTTCCCTGTATGTTATTCTCGCGTTCCGCTTGTGGATATTGCATGTTCTTGCGTAAAAAAACAAACAATTCAGATTCGCCACCGGGAAATTGGGGTTGTTCCTGTATAGCAACAAGGTCATACACTGTATTATCTTCAATCACAACATTGTTATTTGATTCGGTGTTAGCAAGAACAAGTGCATCAGGGTCGCCTTCTTGTGTTTTTTCGCCAACAGTGGTTTCTGTCAATTGTTCTTGAATCGGAGGAATTTCTGTTTCGGGGACATCTTCTTCGGTTACTTCAGGCGGTGTAAACTTAATGGTTTCCATCAGAGGCGGAGGTGGTGGAGGTGGCGGAGGTGGCGGAGGTGGTGCTGACTTATCAATCGGTGGTGGAGCCATGTTCATCACAACTTCAATGTTTTTATCATACGTCTCAATGGAATGACTGATGAGATTTGCAATAACAGGAATGGAAACAGCAACAAGTACAGCAATAGTACAAATAATCAATGCTTTTGTAAGGTATCTTCCATAATTCCTTCTTATCTCATAAGCACCATAATCTTTATGGCGGGTTTCAAAAACAATATCATTGCGTTCATCAAACACCACATCTATCCAGTCGGGAGAAAAAATATTTTGTGCCATGTTATTTATAGAAAATATTTTAGTATTGCTTTTTCAGCGGGCGAAATATCTACAAGAGCATATTTACCTACATCGGCAACATTTAGTTCATCAATAATATCAATCACATTTTTATATTTTGTTTTGTCATCGGCTTTTACAATAACGAATGTTGCTTTTTTATCTCCTTTAATATTCGTAGCAAGTCGTTTATATGTAGTGTCGGCAATTTCTTTGTTTCTTAATTTTTTTTTCATTTCGTTTACTTTTTCAATTATGTCTTTGTTTCTTTTGCGAAGCACCTTACGTATTCCTTCTTTTGAATAATCGGTTGTTTTAATGATTGCTGTTTCGGGTTTGAATTTTCCATAATAATAAAAAATTTTATCTTTCTTTTCTGTAACAAGTAAAGTCAGTGCAGTTTCATCGGCAACTTTTGTTGTGATGGTTGTGTCCTTTGGTTTAACGGGCATGTTTATCTCCATCGTTTTCGGTTTGCTGAATTGTGAGGTAAGCACAAAAAAAGTAAGAAGCAAAAATCCCAAATCCACCATTGGAGTCATATCCACATGGGCGGAAAGTTTTTTCGCTCTTTTCTTCTGGTGTTTGCCTTTGCCCCCACCATCGCTTTGTATTATTTCTGCCATATTTTAAAATTCAATTGTGATTCTGTTGTTTTGTATTTACAATGAATGACGTTTTGCGAGTTGCTGATGTGTCGGATTAAATATCAACTGTCACCCGCTACAAAAATAACAGAAAACATTTTTACGCACGTTACTCACCATTTTGTTGCTTTCTATTCTTTTAGGACTTACGCAGAGTTTTCTTATTCTGCCACGAAGTCACCAAGGCACAAAGATTCACAAGGTTGGTGAGCCAAGCCGAACCAAAGAAATTCTTGCGAATTATTCTCTTGCAAAGCAAAAACTTGGTGTCTTTGTGTCTTGGTGGCATAAATTTTAGTTTATAAATGAATGTTTGCGTAAGTCCTATCTTTAATAGTTCATTAAAAAGTCGTCAAGCAATTTTATTGTGAATGTCTTTTCGTCTATCATAAATGTTTTCAGTTTTACATCAGTTGTAATAATTGTTTTTGTTGTTGTCATTATTGCTGCTTCAAATAAATATTTATCGCTGATTGTATTTCCGCCTTTGGTCAGTTTATCTATAATCGTATCCGGTAATTCAAACTCATCATCATCTACAAAGAAACATCTATCACTGTCACGTAAAATATTATCGATGAATTTTCCAATTTCATTATATACCTTAATGTTATATTGATAATCTTTCTTATATCTATGAATTTTTCTTAAAAACTCACTCCCTTTTCTCACAAATAATTTGTCTTTCTCAACCATAAATTTGTTGAGAAATTTTTTAAGTTTTTCTTTTTCTTCATCAGAGGCATCGTGTCTAAAATATTCTGGTAGCCATTCGTTGACAACAAATTCCATATTTTTTAATCAGTGATTTTGAAAAATGTTGATAAGTTATCTAATTCCGTTTGATAAAAATTTTTCAACCCACCTTTTATTTGTCCGTCAGTATTTATCTCCTGATATTCAGTTGTTGTTTCTTTTCTTGTTTTGTTTAAATAATAAACTCTGACTTCTTCATTTTTAATTTTTCCATTAACAACATTTGATAAAAGTGAAGTAATAAAATGTTCGCTGTGAGTTGAAACTAAAAATTGTTTGTCTTCATTTTCAGCCATTTCTATCAATACAGAAACAAGTTTGTCAATAATTGTCGGATGCAAATGAATTTCAGGTTCGTCAATACAAATAAACTTATTGTTCTTCTGCATTATCTTGGCAAGAATAGTTACTAATTGATTTGTTCCTAATCCTTCATTTACAAGGTCAGCAGTAAATCCATTTTTTTTATCCAGGGTTTGCAAATAAAAATTTGTAGTTCCCGGTGTAGTCCATACAGAAAAAGTTCTTTCAACAATTTTCTCAAGATAGAATGTTACTTTGCCCGCTAAATCTCTATCGTTTGCTAAAAGAGAAGCGATTTCAGATTCGGTTGAAATTTGAGATTGTAAAGGAACAGGATTAAAGTAAGGTTGAGAAAAACCTCTGCGTATGGGGACAAAATCAATTTTAGCAAATTCAATTAACGGTAACTGAAAAATTCTTTTCAGTATGGCAGTTGCTTCGTTAATAATTTTTGTTTGAGAAACATCAGCAGGATTTTCAATAGAACCGGCAGTTGAAACATTAAGAATATTAGCAGTTATTCCATTCCAATCATACTTCACCTGCAAATTACCACTTTCAAATTCAAAGGATTGTTTTTTGTTAGCAGGATAAGGAAACGCAATTTCTAATTTTGTATTAAATTGAAACGGCTTGATAGATTTTATTTCTAGAAAAGATGTAATTTTTCCAATAGAAAGTTTATAACCAACTTCTATGTCATTATCACTGGCAATAATTTCTAAAATAATATTCCGACTTTCATCTTTACTAAAAACAGTTTGATGGAAACCTCCGAGATTGATGAATGGTAAAGTCAGACAGGCATCAATGCTTTGATTGGGATTTGAAATTGTATTTTTAAGAGCAAGCAAACTATAAATAAAACTTGATTTACCGCTATTGTTTGCACCAATCATAACAGTAATTTTACCCAAAGGCAACTCCGCTTTTTTTAAACTTTTAAAATTCTGTATGTTTAGATTTGTTATCATTTTAATGTCTAATTGTCAAGTTGCAAAGGCGGATTTTTTTGTCATTTTTAATTTTAGTACTATCTATCAATCAAAGCGTCAGCATAGCACATAACTATTGAATGACATCTGTTTGTTATTCAATTTGTTCTGTTTCCATATTAGTGATAAGATTGAAACTATTTAAATTTCTATCTTGAAAAATCTGTATCACTTTTTTTATCACTTTGTAATTTGTTTTGCCATCTGCTTTAATAGCGATTCTGCACCAATTATCTTTTGGAATGGATTTTTGCTGTTGGAAAATTTGTTTTTCATTCCATCCATAAGCAATCCAGTCGCCTAATTGATTATTTATAGAATCTTTGGGAATACCCAATGTGCTTGCATCCATTTTTTTTCTTGTCTTTTCATCACCTCTGATATAATCTATCAGTTGATTTATAGGAACACCGAAAGCATTTATAATTGTAAAACGTTTTATATCATTTTCTGTGATTAAAGCAGAAAATCCATACTTCTGTCCCATTTTCAAAAGAAGTTCTTTTTTTACAGCAGCCCCATCTATGTGAAAAAACACACGTCCGCCTGTATCAACTGTTACAAGCATCACATTATCAGGAAGAATTTTTTCGGAGTGCGAAGAAGGAGTATCAACTATTACAGGTTCATCGGCACGGAAGTTAGCAGTAAGAATAAAAAATGTAACAAGCAAGAATGCTAAATCCACCATTGGAGTCATGTCAAGCGAAGGAGAACCATGTGGTAATTTTATCTTTGACATAAATTAATTATTGGTCATTTGATTGTTTTATATTTACAATAAATAATTATTGAATAACGGCTGTTTATTTTATATGTTTTGCTGCAAATGTCTGCACGATGCTGAATCCTGCTTCATCAATAGCAAATGTAAGTGCATCTACTTTTGAACTAAAATAATTATAAAAGATTATACCAAGCGTTGAGCCAAGAATTCCAAAGAGTGTATTAACAAGTGCTTCAGAAATTCCTGTAGCAAGAGCCACTGTATCAGGAGCGCCCGCTTGCGACATAGCACTAAATGCACGTATCATACCGATAACTGTTCCTATAAGACCAATGAGAACCGAAATAGATGCGCAAGTAGAAAGTATCACAAGATTTTTTGACATCATAGGAAGTTCAAGAGCAGTGGATTCCTCTAGCCCTTTTTGTATTGCGGTAATTTTTTCTTTTTTGTCAGTGGAACTATCTTTTTCTGCTCTTTGTAATTCTATAATCCCATTGCGGATAACATTTGCGATGGAACCTTTCTGCTTGTCGCATTCTTCAATAGCTTCGTCCATTTGTCCATTAGAAATAAAATTGCGAATGTTCTGAATAAATAATTTCACGCTTCCTTTCCCCTTAACTTTAGCAAGAGTAATCATTCGCTCAATGGAAAAAGCAATTACAGTGAGATTAACTGCAAGCAGGAAAGGAACAATAAATCCTCCTTTATACATGATGCCCATCAGATTTCCCTGCAAGGGATGTTTGCTCGGATCTCCTTCTTCAAAGTTGGCAGGATTACCAAGCACAAAGAAGAAAATTATCCATCCGATGATTATAGTTATCAGGATAATAATTGAATTGCCCATTGAAAATTTTTTCTTGTTCATAGTATATAAAAGTTAAAAGTTAATAATGCTAATAAAAAATTGATGGCAAACATATAAAAATTATTTTAATTGACAGAAAAGAAAAACGAACATTGGTATTATTTATTTCAAGGGAATTCTTTTGTTATTTACTTTTTCTTTTTTTATGGTACCGATAATAGGAATCAGAGTAACAATAATCAGGAAGATAACTATCCACTTCAGATTGTTCTGCACCCAAATGATTTCTCCCAGAAAAAAACCGAGTAAAGAAAGTGTAGGAATCCAAAGTAAAGCGCCAACAATATTATACGTCATGAATATTTTAAAATCCATTTGTATTACTCCTGCAAGGATGGGAGCAAAAGTACGGATGATAGGAAAAAATCTGCCAAGCACAAGTGATTTTCCTCCGTGCTTGTCGTAAAAAGTTCGTGTTATCTCAATATAACGTTTTTTGAAAATGATATTATCGTCTTTCGTGAAAAGAGCAGGACCAATCTTCTTTCCAAAGTAATAGCCCGAAACATTTCCTATGATGGCGGCAATACACAAAGCAAGAATAAGAGTGTATATTTCCACACCGAGAAGTTCTGGTTTTGTTCCGCAAAAGAGACCTGAAATAAACACGAGTGAATCTCCCGGCAAAAAGAATCCTGCCATCAATCCTGTTTCGGCAAAGATGACGAAAAGCAATAATGCCAATCCGCCATACATTATGATTGACTCAGGATTGACGAGTGTTTTTAAAAATTCCCAAATTTCATGCATAAATCGGTTGTGTTGAATTCAAGTTTAAAGAGCAGTAAAATCTATTCAAAAACAAATGTTTTTTCTTTATCTTTTTGTTATTTTACAGTATGTCTATGTTTGACAACCAAATAAATTGCCATTGTTTTATTACTTCTTTTTCACTCTCTTCAAATTCAAAAGGTTCATTGGATTTATAGTGAGTCCTTCCACATTATTTTGTACAAGTCGGAACACCTGGTCATAAAAGAGTGGAACGATTGGTGCTTCCTCAAAAAGTATTTTATCCATTTCTTTATATATCTTAAAACGCATATCGTCATTAGGTTCGTTCAGAGCTTTTTCAAAAAGATTATCGAATCTTTTGTTGATAAAATGCGTATAGTTAGGTCCTTTAGGTGAAAAGTTTTTGCTATAAAAACAGGCAAAGAAATTTTCGGCATCGGCATAATCGCCTACCCAGGATTTACGGAAAAAATTCACTTTTGCATTTGCAATAATTTCTGTTTGTATGATTGGGCGATTGAGATTGATGGTAATCGGTATGCCTATTTCCTCTAGTTCGTGCTCTATGTATTGGCTCAGTTCAAGATATTGCTCAGTAACATGCAAAATAATTTCTTCCATTCCTTTTCCTTTCGGGAACCCGGCTTTTGCAAGCAGATGCGATGCTTTGTCGGGAGAATAATAATATCCCTGTAGTAAAGTATCAAATGATGGCATTCCTTTAGGAATAAATCCATTAGTAGCAGCAGTACCGATGCTGTTGCGCAGATGCTCCACAATTTTTTTTCTGTCAATTGCATAACCAATTGCTTGTCTTACTTCTTTTATGCGTAGTGAACTTTTTTTCACAATGGCGGAGTCCTCATCTAACAAAAAACCAAGATAGTCGGTCTTCAGATAAGGACCAGTTTGCATGTTAAATTTGCCTTCATATTCTTTTTTAAGTTTTCCGTTTTTGTCAAGGATAAGATCAATGTTCATCATATCGGCACCCGAAAGCATATCGGCATCGCCTTTCTCAAATTCAAGAAATGCACTTTGTTTGTCTTTGATGAATGAAACTGTGATGCCATCAAGATAAGGCAATTGCCGGTTGCCTTCTTTTTCAAAATAATTTTCATTTTTTTCTAAAACAAGTTTTGTTCCTTCTTCCCATACCTTAAACTTAAAAGGTCCTGTGCCAATAGGATTTCTTCTGAAATCCGGACCATATTGCAAAACAATTTCATTCGGAATCACAGAGCAATATTGCATGGTGAGGATGTTCATAAAAGGTGGAAATGGTTTTTGTAAAAATATCTGGAAGGTAGTATCGTTCGGTGCGCTGAACCCGAGAAAATCGCTGCGCTCATCGCGGGCAATGTTTGAGAAAAGATATTTTGCCGATTGTTCTTCGTCCATATCCATCAGACGAAAAAATGAAAGCACAAAATCCTGAGCCACCACTTTTCTTCCTTTACCATTCGGAAATTTTGGATGGTCATGAAAATAAACATCATTACGTAAATAGAAAGTATAAACCTTTCCACTGTCGCTAATCACCCATCGTTTGGCAATACAGGGAATGACTTCTAAATTATCGTTGAGATAAACAAGTCCATTGAAAATTTGATTCACCGCCCAAATGTTTTCCACTGTCTTTGCAGAAGCAGGATCTAGTGAAGTGATGCCCCCCGATTCATTGTAATGAAAGATTTTCTTCTTGGAGTTATCAGCATTTGGTGAGCCGCAAGCGGCAAAAAGAAAAATAAGAAAATAAAAAGAAAAGATTTTTTTCATAATGTTTTTTTTTAATGATAATGTTATGAAATCTATTTTACAAAAAAATTACAAAGTATAAATATAAACAGTTTTATTAACACACTTTTTTTAGTTACTATTCACGGTTAAATCTTAAGGGCGGTTCCAAAAATTGATTTCGTCATTGCGACTGCGAGGCACGAAGCAGGAAGCAATCTCTATTTCTACATGAAAAGAACAGATTGCTTCAGTCGTTCCTCCTTCGCAATGACGTTTATTTGTATTTTTAGAACTGCCCTCAACAAAATAAAGTTATTTGTGAAATTAAAAAAAATACCTACTTCTACACCAAACCATTAACCACGAAAAGTTGTGTTAGAAATTTGAGGGCATATTTTTTTTCCTACTTGTTTTTGAAAAAAAATTAAATTTGCAGTCAATTACAATTAACAAATACTATTTACAAAAAATGTTTGATCCTATCTTGATGGTAATAACGTTGGTATTCATGGGCATCGGCTTATTAGTGAGCAACCGACTTAAACAAAAATTCACTAAGTATTCACAAAAAAATCTTTCTTCTGGATTAAGTGGAAAAGATGTTGCCGAAAAAATGCTTCGTGATAATGGAATCATGGATGTAAAAATAACTTCGGTAGAAGGAAAACTTACTGACCACTATAATCCATTGACAAAAACAATTAATCTTAGTCATGATGTATATGAAGGCAGAAATGTTGCTTCTGCTGCTGTTGCTGCACACGAATGCGGACATGCTGTTCAACATGCTTTTGCTTATTCATGGTTGCAAATGCGATCAGCACTTGTTCCTGTAGTAAACATTAGTGCAAAAGCAATGAATTTTATTTTTATCGCAAGTATATTTCTTGCCTTTTCGTATCAATTATTCAATCAGATGCTTGTGCTAATTATTATTTGTCAGGGAATGGTAACGGTGTTCAGTTTGATAACTCTTCCTGTGGAAATTGATGCGAGCAAACGTGCTCTCGTATGGTTGAACACTTCTAATATTACGAGGGGAACTGAACACGAACAAGCAAAAGATGCACTTAATTGGGCAGCAAAAACTTATTTAGTAGCAGCACTTGCTTCTCTTGCCAACTTGCTTTACTTTATTATGCTGTTGATGGGAAGAAGAAGGGATTAATACTTGTTCGGCTATTAAAAACAAACAATGAGAATTTACTATCTTTAATTTTTTAATAAATAAAATAATTTTTAAAACTTAAAAACATCACAATGAAAACAATTACTCTTTCGGGTTCTATAAGAAAAACTATTGGAAAAAAAGATGCTAACGCATTACGCAGAGAAAAAAAAATTCCTTGCGTACTATATAATGAAAAAAACCAATTACATTTTGCTGCTAGTGAAAAAGATTTTAAAGACATTGTATATTCTCCTGATGTTCATTTGATAAAATTGGATATTGAAGGAAAACAAACCGAAGTGATTATGAAAGATATCCAATTCCATCCTGTGCATGATAATATTCTGCATGTTGATTTTATGGAAGTATTCCCTGACAAACCCATTACGATAGATATTCCGATAAAAATAGAAGGGACATCAGTCGGAGTGAAAGAAGGGGGAAAATTTCTAAAGAAACTTAAAAAGATTCGCGTGAAAGGAATCATTTCCAAAATTCCTGAAACCATCAATATCAATATTGAAAATCTTAAGATTGGTGATTATATAAGGATCAAAGATCTTAATTACGAAGGCATTACTTTCATGCATGAACAAAATGCAAGTATTGTTGCTGTTAAGAAAGCACGTGTTGTTGTAGAAGAAACCACTGTTGCTGCTACCACAGCAGTTGCTCCTGCTGCAGGTGTTGCCGCAACTTCTGCAACTTCAACTTTAGGTGGTGCGACTGCTACTCCTACTCCTGCTCCTGCTTCAGATAAAGAAAAGAAGAAAGAAAAGAAGAAAAAATAATGCAAAAATTTCTCATCGTTGGACTTGGTAACCTTGGCGAAGAATATAACAACACCCGTCACAACATCGGTTTCAAAATAGTTAACTCTTTTGCTAATTCATTATCAGCTGAATTTTCTTCTTCACGTCTTGCTTTTACTGCCGAAGGAAAAATAAAAAATAAAATTTTTATTCTGATAAAGCCAACTACTTTTATGAATTTGAGTGGCAAAGCAGTAAATTATTATCTACAGAAAGAAAAAATTTCTCTAAAAAATTTACTAGTGCTTACAGATGATATTGCTCTTCCACTCGGAATGCTTCGCCTTCGTTCAAAAGGAAGTGACGGTGGACATAACGGATTGAAAAACATCAATGAAATTTTATGTTCAGAAAATTATGCGCGCCTACGTTTTGGAATTGGAAATAAATATCACCAAGGAGGGCAAGTGAATTTTGTGCTTGGAAAATGGAACGATGAAGAATTAAAAATTATTGAACCAAAAATTGCATTGGCAACAGAAGCAATAAAAAATTTTGCATTCATCGGTGTAGAAAAAACAATGTCGGCTTACAATGCCTAAAATTCTTATCATACGATTTTCTTCTATTGGTGATATTGTGCTAACTACTCCCATTATACGTTGTGTAAAACAACAGGTAAAAGATGCAGAAGTACATTATCTTACTAAGAAAAATTTTTCTGACATTCTGAAAGGTAATCCTTACATTGATAAAATTCATACGATAGAAAAAAATGTTTCCGAAATTATTTCGGAATTAAGAAAAGAAAATTTTGATTTCATTGTTGACCTTCACCACAATCTACGTTCTCACATAGTAAAATGGCTTTTATTTTATTTCCCTCTCTTTCGGAAAGGAATAGGGAAAGGTTTCCGAAAATTGAATATTGAAAAATGGTTGATGGTGAATTTCAAAATCAATCGGCTGCCAGATATGCACATCGTTGACAGGTATTTTGAAACTGTAAAGTCGTTTGGAGTAATGAATGATGGAAAAGGACTTGATTATTTTATTCCCAAAGAAGATGAGGTAAATATTTCTTTTCTGCCCGAAATTTTTCGGAACGGATATATCGGATTTGTTATTGGAGCAAAATATCAAACCAAACAACTACCGTTAGAAAAAATTATTTCCATCTGTAAAAAAATAAACAAGCCAATTATTCTGCTTGGAGGGAAAGAAGCCATAATACCGATTTCTAATTTGTGTTACAATGCTTGCGGAAAATTCAATATCAATCAATCTGCATCTTTCGTCAGACAAGCAAAAAAAATAATCACACACGATACAGGACTAATGCACATTGCTGCTGCATTTAAGAAAGAAATCATTTCTGTTTGGGGAAATACTATTCCTGAATTCGGAATGTATCCGTACTATGGAAAATCACAAATCACAAATCACAAATCACAAATCACAAATTTAAAATGCAGACCTTGCACAAAACTTGGTTTTGCAAAATGTCCGAAAGAACATTTTAAATGCATGAATGAAATTGATGAGGAAGAGATTGTTTTGCGGAGTTTGTTCTGATTATATATGAGTAAAAAATATGATACGGAAACATAGCAGAACACAAACGTAATTCAAAACATAAACTTCTATTAGCATATTCTTTAATTCAGCTGAGGATTTTCCGGGAAGTTAGCGAGGATACTGTAATCATTTCCCATACTTTTTAGTACATCTTGCCAGAGTTTTTCTCTTTCTTTTCCAAATATCACATTTGTTGAAGCAGGTGCAACTATCCATGAGTTTTGTTTGATTTCATCTTCTAATTGATTTGAGAACCAGCCCGAATATCCAATGAAAAAGCAAATTTCATTTTCAGTAATCTTGTTTTCTTTGATGAGGTCTTTTATCGTTTCAAAGTTACCACTCCAAAAGAGTCCATTGAAGACAGGAATACTATCGGGAATAACGTTGCCAAGTGTGTGAATATAAAATAAACTCTTGTTCTGAATAGGACCACCGAAGTAGACAGGGAGTTCGCATTCTGATAATTCTTTGATAATCTGTCCCAGTTTCATTTTGAGAGGGCGATTAATAATAAACCCTATAGTTCCTTTAATATTATGCATAGTGAGAAGAATAACCGTTCTCTTAAAAAAAGGGTCATACATAAAGGGTTCTGAAAGCAATAACTTTCCTTGTTCTGGGGAAAACTTAGTGAAATCTAAATTTGGCATATACCCGTTAATCGTTAATTGTTAATTGTAAATCGTAAATCATTATTCGGTACTTGTCTTGAACTTGTTTCAAGATTTCAGGATTTAATTTTTCTCGCAAGTATAAAAAAGTTATTTACCAATTAAACAATGGATATTGTTGCATCCATTTATTTATATTTTTTTTCACTTCAGCAATACGCGATTCGTTTTCGGTATTCATCAGCACATCATCTATCATTTCAAAAATCTTTGGCATATCTTTTTCTTCCAGTCCGCGTGTGGTTACAGCTGCTGTTCCGATTCTGATTCCAGAAGTTACAAAAGGCGATTTATCATCAAAGGGAACCATATTTTTATTTACGGTGATATCGGCTTTAATAAGTGTTTCTTCGGCTTTTTTTCCTGTAAGGTTTTTATTACGAAGGTCAATAAGCATACAATGATTATCAGTTCCTCCCGAAATAATATTGTATCCTTTATTCATAAACGCATTTGCCATTGCTGCTGCGTTTTTCTTTACTTGAATGACATATTTCAAGAAAGAATCTTCAATTGCTTCTCCGAAGGAAACGGCTTTTGCCGCTATCACATGTTCTAATGGTCCGCCTTGAATTCCCGGAAAAACTGCACTATCCAGAATAGCCGACATCATTCTTATTTCTCCTTTTGGAGTTTTTAATCCCCATGGATTTGGAAAATCATTTCCCATTAAAATTACTCCGCCGCGTGGTCCGCGAAGTGTTTTATGGGTTGTTGTAGTAATGACATGACAATGAGGAAGTGGATTGTTAAGCAGTCCTTTTGCAATCAATCCGGCAGGATGAGCAATGTCTGCCATAAGGAGTGCGCCTGATGCATCGGCTATTTGTCGCATGCGTTTGTAATCCCAGTCGCGTGAGTAAGCCGAAGCGCCGGCAATAATGAGTTTGGGTTTTTCCTGCATAGCGGTTTTTTCCATTTCATCGTAATCCACTCTGCCTGTTTCACGATTCACATTATAAAAAGAAGGCACATAAAGTTTCCCGGAAAAACTTACTGGCGAACCATGAGTGAGATGTCCTCCATGAGAAAGATTGAACCCGAGAATTTTATCTCCCGGTTTTAATACACCGAGCATCACCGATGCATTTGCTTGTGCTCCCGAGTGCGGCTGAACATTTGCCCACGTTGCATTAAAAAGTTTCTTGAGGCGGTCAATGGCGAGTTGTTCCGTTTTATCTACAACTTCGCAGCCACCATAATATCTTTTGCCGGGCAATCCTTCGGCATACTTATTTGTAAGTACTGAGCCCATAGCAAGCATCACTTGCGAGCTTACAAAGTTTTCGGAAGCAATAAGTTCAATCCCGCGAGTTTGTCGGTCTTGTTCTTCATGGATAAGTTCAAAAATTGAAGTATCAGGTTTCATAAATATAGATTTTAGATTTCAATAATTCAATATTCAATTAGTTGCTTTTTATTTTCTTTCTTCTCCTCCATAAATGGCAGAGTTAATTCGTTTTATTCTATATTCTTCATGCTGAAGCATAAGGATATTTGTATGCAAATATACGTGCATTTTCTTTACAAGTATATGCGATTATTTCATTACACAAATTATGTATCTTTGTTTTGAAAAATATTAAAGACCGATAATAAAATAGCAGAAGCACTCAGAATATATAAATTACTTTTAAAAATAATCTAACAAACTTTTTTATATGAAAACATTTCTTTCACTTACAGTAGCATCATTGATATTCGTTTCCGTTTATGGACAAGGTAAAGCAAAAAAAGACAAAGTCCTTGCAAATAAAATATTTGCTGTTGAACTTACTGATCAAAGTGCAAAAAAGGCAACACCGCCGGAGCCAGATGAAATAACTTTCAGAACTAATAAAGTAGGTTCAAGAGTTCTGCTCATGAAAAGTGGCTTTCCTCCCTCAGAGTATACCGTTTCAGTTGATTCTTCGGCAGGAGAAGTAGTAATCACATTTGAAGCCGTCAGCAAAAATACTCTTGATGAAGAATTGAAATGGGAAGGTACAATAACCGGTGAAGAAATTGAGGGCACAGCACAGTTAATCAAAAAAGGAAAAGTAAAAAATTATTATTACTACCTAGGAACTTTAAAAAACAAGAAGAAGAAGAAATAGAAACACAAGGTTTTGTGTCTCACTCAAAATCTTTATACAGTAAATATTTTTTCCTTATCTCCATAAATTTTTTCAACTCAGGTTCCCATGTTTTCCGAATATCATTTTCGTTCATGCCATCCTGAATTTGCTTTTTTAATGTTTGATTACCAGATAGATTATCAAAGTAGTTATTAAAAAATTTTGTTTTATCAGAAGCATTTTTATAAATATTGATAAGCCAGTATAAATAAATTTTCCGGTAATATTTCACATAAATTTCTCCGTAATCGGCAACAAAAGAACTGTTGCATACTTGCCCATTGTATAAAGGATTTTCGCTCACATCTTTAATCGGCATAGGAAGGAAAATATGTGTAGCACCACTAGTCATACCGGGATATCCAAATTGCTGAAAAGGCCGGTCGGTTCCTCTGCCAACACTTACAATAGTTCCTTCAAACAAACAAAGTGATGGATAAAGATAAACTGACGACATGTTCGGAAGATTTGGAGAGGGTTTTGCCGGCAGTTGGTAAAGGTCGTTATGCGTATATCCATCCACGGGAATTACTGTAATAGTACATTTCACTTTGTTTGCCAGCCAGCCCTCACCGTTTATCATCTGTGCGTATTCCCCTATTGTCATTCCGTGAACAATTGGAACAGGATGTAACCCAGAAAACGACTTATAATTTGGTTCCAGAACAGGACCGTCAACATAATATCCATTTGGATTTGGCCGGTCTAAAACTATGAGATGTTTTTTATTTTCTGCACATGCTTCCATTACATAATGAAGAGTAGAAATATATGTATAAAATCTTGCGCCTACATCTTGCAGATCAAATAGCACTACTTCTACATTTTTTATATCTTCCGATTTGGGTTTATAGTTATTTCCATAGAGAGAAATTATCTGCAATCCTGTTTTTTTATCTATATGTGTTTTTATTTTTTCGCCTGCTTCATTTGTTCCACGGAAACCATGTTCAGGAGCAAATATTTTTTTAACATTTATCCCGGATGCAATGAGTGTGTCTACGAGATGAATTTTCCTAATTAACGAAGCGGGATTGGCAATCACTGCAACTGATTTCCCTTTAATCAAAGGAAAATATTTTTCAGTTTGTTCTGCACCTGTTTTCAGTTCATCTGCCGTTTTATCTTGCAAATGAATAGGAAGAACCAACTGAGCAAATGAACTTGCTGAAAGAAATAGAAATAAAAATAAAAATAGTTTTTTCATAAGTTTAACTTGTTGGGGCGAAATTACAAATTTTTATAAAGAACTATTGGAATGCCTTTTAAACTTCCAATGGAGGAAAAGTGGTGGGGTGCTTTGTTTTTATGAAAAAATATCCGACCTTAAAATTATTACCCTTTTTTAGAACAAGATGCTATAAAATAATTCGTATTGTCAATGGTAGAATAGATATTGAAGAGTATGAGTATTTTATTGTTTCTGTTAATGAAATCATAAGCATTTTTTTAATAGACGTTTCTTCTAAAAATCCTTTTTGCTTTTTATCCCGTTTATGTGTAATTGAAAATTTTATGTACGTTTGTGAAAAAAACTATAAAATATATAGGACTTACAAAACCAGAAATTGAAAAATTAAAATTAAAAATTTTCATAAAATTCCACAATTATTTAATATAAAATTTTAATTCAATGGCAGAAATAAAACCCGCAGAGGTCTCAGGAATTTTGAGACAACAATTAGCAGGTTTCAAATCCGAAACCGAACTGGAAGAAGTAGGTACAGTGCTACAGGTAGGCGATGGCATTGCCCACATTTATGGACTCACAAAAGTGCAGGCAGGCGAACTTATTGAGTTTGAAAATGGCTTGAAAGCCGTTGTACTCAATCTGGAAGAAGACAATGTTGGCGTTGTGATGCTTGGTCATTCGCACAACATCAAAGAGGGCTCTGTGGCAAAGCGCACCCGCCGAATTGCAAGCATCAATGTAAGCGAAAAAATGCTTGGACGCGTGGTAGACACGCTCGGAGTACCTATTGACGGAAAGGGTCCGATTGAAGGACCATTTTACGAAATGCCCATAGAACGAAAAGCACCAGGTGTAATTTTCCGTCAACCTGTGAACGAACCCCTACAAACAGGCATCAAGCCAATTGACGCAATGATTCCTATCGGACGCGGACAGCGTGAATTAATTATTGGCGACAGACAAACAGGAAAAACAGCTGTATGTATTGACACTATCATCAATCAAAAAGAATTTTACGAAGCAGGGAAACCCGTCTTTTGCATTTATGTTGCCATCGGACAAAAAGGATCAATCGTTGCAAATATTCAGCGCATTCTTGAAGAACACGGAGCGATGGCTTACACAGTGATTGTTGCTGCAACTGCATCTGATTCTTCTCCCATGCAATTCTTTGCTCCTATGGCAGGCGCTGCTATTGGAGAATATTTCCGCGATACAGGAAGACCTGCTCTCATCATTTATGATGACCTTTCAAAACAAGCTGTTGCTTACCGCGAAGTTTCTCTTTTGCTACGCAGACCTCCCGGACGGGAAGCATATCCCGGTGATATTTTCTATTTGCATTCACGATTATTGGAACGTGCTGCAAAAATTATTCAATCGGATGAAGTGGCAAAACAAATGAATGACCTTCCTCTTTCGCTAAAAAATATTGTGAAAGGCGGCGGTTCGCTCACAGCACTGCCTATTATTGAAACGCAGGCAAGCGATGTGTCGGCTTACATTCCAACTAATGTAATTTCAATTACTGACGGACAAATATTTTTGGAAGCCAACTTGTTTAACGCGGGCATTCGTCCTGCAATCAATGTAGGAATTTCTGTTTCACGCGTAGGAGGAAATGCACAAATAAAATCCATGAAGAAAGTCGCAGGAACTTTGAAACTCGATCAAGCTCAATATCGCGAGCTGGAAGCATTTTCAAAATTCGGTTCTGACTTAGATGCTACTACCAAAGCCGTGCTGGAAAAAGGCGCACGCAACGTGGAGATTCTTAAACAAGTACAGTATTCTCCTATGGCGGTGGAAAAACAAATTGCCATTATCTTCTGCGGAACAAAAGGATTGTTACGTAATCTGCCAGTGAATAAAGTGAAAGAGTTTGAAACTAATTTCCTCACGCAGATAGAAAATAAACACAAAAATATTCTTGACGACTTACGCGCAGGAAATTTCTCAACTGAAATTGCCGGCACTCTGGAAGCAGCAGCAAAAGAAGTGCTTATGGTTATGACATAGACAGAATCAAATAAAATTAAAAAAATGTAGAATGTAAAATCGTTATGTGTTTTCTTATTATTCTACATTTTACATTATCAATATTTTACCGGAAATGCAGAAAAAAAATTATCTCAATCCGTTTCTTTCTCTCGTCAATCTGTATCTGTATTTTTCTTCTATTTTTGTTTCCGGTAGATTTCTTGAATCATTTTTTAGATATTTTTCTTGAACAATAGTGATAAAAAGTGTATATCTTCGTACTCTTAAAATATGCAAAAAAAAAACAAGGACGATTAAAAAAAAACAAGTTACTTCATTGAGCATAGTCCGATATGCAGTAAAAGGCATAGAAGAAAAAAAAGGAAATGTAATTACTTGCATTAATCTTAAAAAAATACAGAATGCCGCTTGTGACTATTTCGTAATTTGCGAAGGAAATTCCAAAACACAGATACAAGCAATAACACATTCCGTTGAAGAGTTTATAGAAAAAAATACAGGCGAAAGACCTTGGCATATTGAAGGAATGCAAAATGCAGAATGGGTGTTGATGGATTATGTATCGGTGGTAGTGCATATTTTTCACCCACAAATGAGACAATATTACGGATTAGAAAATATGTGGGCTGATGCAGATATAAAACAAATAAATAAAAAATAATAATAAATATTAATCGGCAGAATCAATGGACAAAGAAAAAAACATACCTGAAAAAAAAGAGGAAGAAAAAAAATCTAAAGCCCCAAACCCGAAGGTACAATTGAAAAAGGCAAAGAAAAATTTTTCAAAAAATTCAAAGGACTTTAATTCTTACTGGATATATATTGTAATCATCATTGGACTATTGTTAATGTGGTTACCTGATTTCACTAATAATACCGAGAAAATAGAATGGTCTGATTTTGTAGAGAATATTCTCAAGCCCGGAGATGTCAACAAAATAATTATAGTGAATGATCAGATTGCTGAAATTTATATCAAGCCCGAATGTCTCAAAAATCCGAGATATGAAAAAGTTAAAAAACGTCCTTTTACAGATGAAATTCATTCAGGTCCTCACTTCATTTTAAAAATTGAAAAAGAATCGTTCACACGACAATTGGATGAAGTGCAAAAAGAATTAGAGATTAAAGACCGCATTCTTGTCAGTAGTGAAAACAGAACAGGTATGAGCGAATATATGGGATGGATAATTCCCATTCTTCTCATTACAGTCGTTTGGTTTTTTTTGATGCACAGGATGGGCGGTGGCGTTGGAGGTGGCGGTTCGGGAAATATTTTCAACATTGGCAGGTCAAAAGCTTCGTTGTATGATAAAGACACGCAGGTGAACATTACATTTAACGATGTAGCCGGATTGAAAGAAGTAAAAACTGAAATCAAAGAGATTGTTGACTTTTTGAAAAACCCGAAAAAATATACAAACCTCGGTGCCAAAATTCCAAAAGGTGCATTACTTGTTGGTGCTCCTGGAACAGGGAAAACACTTTTGGCAAAAGCCGTTGCCGGAGAAGCAAAAGTTCCGTTTTTTTCTCTCTCCGGTTCTGATTTTGTAGAAATGTTTGTAGGTGTTGGCGCTTCCCGTGTGCGCGATTTATTTCGTCAGGCAAAAGAAAAAGCACCCTGCATTATTTTTATTGACGAGATTGATGCTATAGGAAGATCTCGCAGCAAAGGAATAACCCATGGTGCAAATGATGAACGTGAAAGCACGCTTAATCAATTGCTTACCGAGATGGATGGCTTTGGAACCAACAGTGGCGTCATTCTGCTTTCTGCTACCAACCGTGCCGATATTCTTGACCACGCACTACTTCGCGCGGGAAGATTTGATAGACAAATTTATCTTGACCTGCCTGATGTTCATGAACGTAAAGAGATTTTTATAGTGCACATGAAACCACTTAAGGTTTCTAAAGAAATTGATGTAGATTTCCTTGCACGACAAACACCGGGATTTTCAGGCGCTGATATTGCCAACATTTGCAATGAATCTGCTCTCATTGCTGCACGCAAAGAAAAAAAAGAAATTGATAAACAAGATTTTCTGGATGCTGTTGACCGTATCATTGGCGGATTAGAAAAGAAAAATAAAATTATTTCTGACGAAGAAAAAAAAATTATCGCTTATCATGAAGCAGGACACGCTTCTATAAGTTGGCTGTTGGAACACGCACATCCGTTAGTAAAAGTTACTATTGTTCCAAGGGGAAAAACATTGGGCGCTGCATGGTATTTGCCTGAAGAAAGACAAATAACTACAAAAGAACAAATGCTTGATGAAATATGTGCTGCTCTTGGCGGACGTGCTGCAGAAGAAATCTTCTTCGGGAAAGTTTCTACCGGTGCGATGAACGATTTGGAAAAAATAACCAAGCAGGGATATGCAATGGTGATGTATTATGGGATGAACGAAAAAATTGGCAATATTAGTTTTTATGATTCCACTGGAAACAATGAGATGTCTTTTCAAAAACCATTCAGTGAAAAAACAGCAGAGATTATTGATCATGAAGTTAATCTGATAATAGAAACCGCTTACGAACGTTCAAAAAATATTCTCATACAGAATAAGGAAAAACTTTCTGAACTGGCACAACACTTGCTTGAAAAAGAAGTTCTCTTCAAAGAAGATATTGAAAAAATTTTTGGAAAGCGTCCATTTGAAAAAGAAGAAAAGAAAACGAATGAAGAAGAAGAAAAGAAAACGAAAAAAGTAAAGAAAGTAAAGTCCTCTGAAAATGGTTCTCCTATTCCTACTGCTAAAACGGAACCAGAATCAAATGAACCAATCGACATAAATAATAATTCTGAAAAATAAATGAACGAAGAAACTACCATAAAAGAAAAAATTCTCAAGAAAGTCAGGAAATCGTTGATACAAAAGTCGACACAGAACAGTGCTAATGTAGATTTTGACAGTGATATTTTTCAAAAAGCAGATGAGCCACTTGAAATCCTTTTTGCACAAAAACTTTCGGCACTCAATGGTAAATTCATCTATTGCGAAAATGAAAAAGAACTTTTTGTAAACCTTAATGCATTGATTCACGAAAACGAATGGGATAAGGTATTTTGTTTTGAGAAAAAAGCAAAAGAAATTTTGAAGAAAGCAAAAGTTTCGTTTTCTGAAAACGAAAAAGATATTGCCAATGTCAATGTTGGCGTTTCATTTTGCGAATATTTGGTGGCGCGTACTGGCAGCGTGCTGATTACTTCAAAACAAAGTTCCGGAAGAAGATTACCTGTTTATTCAAATTATCATATTGTCATTGCATATTCTTCTCAACTTGTGTATAGCGTTAAAGAAGCACTGTCAGGAATTAAAAAAAAATACCACGACCATTTTCCTTCTATGATTGTGAACATCACCGGTCCCAGCCGCACTGCTGATATTGAAAAAACACTCGTGCAAGGTGCTCACGGACCAAAAGAGATTTACGTTTTTTTCGTGGATTAGTTACTTCATAAATTGTTAATTGTTAATTGTTAATTGTTAATTGTTAATTGTTAATTGTTAATTGTTAATTGTTAATTGTTAATTGTTAATTGTTAATTGTGATTCGTATGTCTATGAATAACTGGATTTGTATTTATTCCTCTCCACAACTGCATGATGCAGAAATGGTAAAGGGCTTGCTTACTTTTAACGAAATAAATAGTGTGCTTATCAATAAGCAAGATTCTCTTTACAAGTTCGGTGATTTTGAGATTTTTGTAAACAGAGATGATGTAGTGAAAGCAAAATACTATCTTACCACTATTTCGTTTTCAAAGAAAGATAAATAGTCCTACTACAGAATAGAGTAACAAATAATTTGTAATCCAATGAAATTAAAGATGAACAACTTCTGGACAAGAACTTTAACAAGTGTTGTGTTTGTAACAGTGATGCTCGGATGCATCTGTTGGAGTTTTTGGTCAATGGCTATACTTTTTCTGGTGATTTCTGTTTTGGGCTTGTGGGAATTTTATTCAGTAATAGAAAAAAATGGAATCAGACCTCAAAAGATTTATGGTATTTTATATGGAATAATTTTTTTTATTTCAATTGGGCTTTTCTTTGATTCTTTATTTTCTCTTGCTATAAATATCTTTTTGCTATTTAGTATTTTTTTTATTGAGATTTATAGAAAATCTGAAAAACCTTTTGTCAATATTTCCACAACTATCATCGGACTTATTTATGTTGTGTTGCCGTTTTCTTTATTGCTTTCTGTTAGTTCTATTCTCTGTGCTTCCGAAAAATTATCTTCTATAATATTTTATTCAGGTAATGATTTTACTATTTATAAATATTTTATTCTCGGCTTCTTTTTTCTTCTTTGGTCAAACGATACATTTGCTTATTTAATTGGCAGAACTATCGGTAAGCATAAATTATTTGAACGCATTTCTCCAAAAAAAACATGGGAAGGAACAATAGGCGGAGTTGTAATGACTTTGATTGTCGCTTATTTTATTTCACTTTGGATTACAGAACTTGCTCTGATTCACTGGTTGGTAATTGCATTCATTATTTCTGTTTTTGGTACGATGGGCGATTTAGTTGAATCTAATTTCAAGCGAAGTTTGGGAGTAAAAGATTCGGGAAATATTTTACCCGGACACGGAGGTATTCTTGATCGCTTTGACGGACTGCTAATTTCCTCTCCTTTCGTGGTAATTTATTTAATACTGATTCAATAACGTTTATCTGTTTTTAATTATCCTTTAGGACTTACGCACTTTTTTTATTTCTCGCAGATTTCGGCAAGAACAATGCCCAAAGATCAAAGATCAAATACCAAGTTCAATACGAATTTGTGTAAGTTCTAACCCTTAAAAATTATGACAAAAGTTATACAATAGTTTCATTCCGTATTTATGACTTTTTTCAGGATGAAACTGAACTCCAACAATATTATCTTTTTCAATTCCGCAAATAAATTCGTAACCATAATTAGCAGTAAGTAAAATATCCTGTTTATCAAAACACTCCAAATGAAAAGAATGTGCAAAATAAAAACGAGATGGTTGTGGCATATCATGAAAAAGTTTACTTTCTTTTTTAATAATAATTTCATTCCACCCCATGTTAGGTATTTTTAGTTTGGTATCGTTTAATCTGAATCGTATTGTTTTGGCATTGATCCACCCCAAACCCGGTAATTGTCCTTCTTCACTTTCTTTAGTCATCAATTGAAGTCCCAGACAAATTCCCAGCAAAGGAATTTTCTCTATCAATACTTTTTGATTTAAAATATTATTGAGTCCGTTTTCATTAATCTTTTGCATACTATAATTAAATGACCCAACACCAGGAAGAATTAATTTTGATGCATCTTTGATGACATTAATTTCGTTTGAAATTGATGCGTTGATTCCAACTTTCTTTAGAATGTTTTTGATGGAGACAAGATTACCGACTCCATAGTCAATTATCACTATCATGAATATTATCGGAAATTAAATTTTATGAAATATCTTTTTATATATTCTTGTGAGCGGCTTAATTGCTTTAAATAAATTTTCATGATAACGATACATATTTGTTTCATAAGACGCAAATTTATCATGTCTGTTGATAGGCAACTTCATGTATTCTTCAAATTTTTCTGGAGTAAGATTTAATTTTTTGATTACATATTCTTTGTCGGTTTCTAACTGCTCATCAGCATAAAAATGTTTTTTGATTTCCTGTAATGCTTCTTCACGGGTAATTTGATTTGACCATATAAGATTGGAAAGATGTGCCCTTCTTTTATCCACATTAAATTTTTTTGGCAAAACATATCCTTGATAAAAACGGGTAAAAATTGATTCATAATGTTTCTGCCCGTAATCACGCCATCCAAGTTTTTCTATTATAATTTTTTTTGCTTCATGCTTGTTATAGTTCAAATAATTGAGCAATGAAACGACCTCTATCTTTTTGAAATGGATATAATAATTATATTTTAAAAAACCGAGAAGAGGAAATGTTTTGAGTTTTGTTGTTCCAAAGTTTTTGTGAATATCAATAATATTTGCTACATCCAATTTACTCCATCGCATGTTTTTGGGAATAAGAGCTTCTGTATTAATATTATGCCCGGTAAGAATATATTTTATCTTAAATTTATTTGCAAGCAAAAACAGCATCGCAAAAAAACCATGATCGGTAGGAAGTTCCCAGTCAATAACCGATGCTTTAATAAAAGATAATTGCAGGTCTTTAAATTCTTCCCAGTTGATTACATAAGTATATAATTCAAAGCCAAGTTTGGTAAGAATATTTTCAATATTTTGCACAGCCAGTTCAGAATTCCATCCGTTATCAAAATGAACAACTAATGGACGCAGATTTAATTCTTTAACACAATAGGCAAGATAAGTACTGTCTACTCCGCCACTTACTCCCATAATGCAATCATACTTTTTGTCCTTCCCTCATTTTTGAATTTTTCTGACAATTTCATTAAGTTTATTTTGTCGTTCCTCATTAGTAAAATTATATTCTATAATCATGTTGTCAAAGGAATGACAGTAATTACAAACTCCCAATTCATCAAAAAGAATTTCAGGAGCATTGTTTGTATCCAGAATACATCTTGAGCATATTTGGTAAGTCCTTCCGTTTTGATGGTGCGATGTTGCACCATGAATTGCAGAAGATTTCTTTTCAGATTTTTGTTGTGGAATAATCATTTAACAAAATATGTTATTATACTTAAACATTGTTGTTCAACAAAAGTATCTAAAATAGAACTTACGCACTTTATTTATTTCTCGCAGATTTGATAAACGCAAAGTATTTTCGTATTTCTTGGCGACTTTGCGTCTTGGCGAGAGACCAAAAGTATTCTTGCGTAAGTCCTATAAAAAAATGATTTAGAAATTTGTCAGAAGCGAAAAGTGTGTATGACAAACTGGACATTATGTGATTTAGCACTTTCGCAATCTTTGTGCTCTTTGAAATACATTTCACGCAAAGTTCATAGAGGTTAATTCTTATGATAAGGTGCTGGAAAGGTTTGGAACTGTAATCTAATGTCGTATTTCCTTCAATTATACCTTATTTTCTTAACACCTTATTCCCTTTTTTAACCTTAGTAGAAAGAAAAAATTCATGGTTTAAACATTGTAACCTTATTACCTTATATGTAACGCAATAAATAAACTGACATAATAAAAAAAATATTATCTTTGCGGATTAAACAAAGAGTTGCATTTATGACTTGAATCCAGCATTATATTTGATACCACAAGTAATTTTTATCACTAATTTTACATAATCAAAAAGTTGCAGTAATGATTTGAAGCCAGATTATTTAGTCGTGCATCGTATTCTTGAACTCCCATATTACAATCTATTAGTGCTAAAGAACCAGATAAAAATAAAATGAACAAAGAATTAATATACATTATCGGTGGAGGTACATTGTGTAATTTTATTATTGATATTATCAATGAAATTCCGAAATATCAAATTGCAGGTATTTTTGATGACAATTTTCCGCAGTTAAACGAAGTTGCAGGAATAAAAGTAATTGGCAGATTTAATGACATTGATTTGAATCCTTCAAGGAATCTTGTAATAGGAATAGGAGAGCCAAAGTTTCGTAAAACATTTTATAAAGAAAAGAAAAAGAAAGGTTTTATATTCCCGTCAGTTATTCATCCACAAACTGTGATATCTGCAAATTCCAAAATTCATGATGGAGTTATTATCGGACCTTACACTACTGTATTAAGCAATACCGAAATTGGAGCTGGCACTTGTGTGCTCAGTCATGTGAATATTAATCATAATATTTCAATTGCTCAATTTGTTTTGATTGGTGCTTCTGTATCTATCGGCAATGGTGCAAAAATTGGAGAAGGCGCACATATCTCTATGGGAAAAATCATTGCACCACAAAAAGAAATAAACCCTTGGGAATATTTTAAATAATATGGGACGACTTTCATCTAATTACTTTCTTACTTATCAGCAATTGAAAACTTTTGTTCCGAAATGGGATTATCATCTTCACTCAACATTTACGGACGGAAAAAATACTATAGAGGAAATGGTGAATCATGCTTTAGCAATTGGAATGGAACGAATTATTTTTACAGAACATACAGAACCATGGCTGTCTCAGGATGGATGGTTCGCTGAATACGTAAAACAAATCAGATTTTTTCAAAAGAAAGAAAAAGGAAATATTGAAATTCTTATCGGAATAGAATCACCTGCAATGGATTACGAAACATCTTTAGAAATGACAGATGAAATGGATAAACATTGTGATTTTATTCTTGGCGCTGCTCATCGCTATCCGGGCATTGGCGATAAAAAAATTAAGGACTTATCTATAAATGATTCTATTGATTTTGAATTTCGCACATTGATGGCGCTTGCACATAATCCAAAGATTGATGCCATCGCTCATATTGGTGCTACCTGTACAAAATATTGCGGAAAATTTCCGGAAGAATTAATGAAAAAAGTAATTGCTGCCGCTTCAAAAAATGGAATTGCTATTGAAATTAACCACGCATATCATTCTCCTATCTATAAGTTTTTAATAATGTGTAAAGAGAAAAATACTATACTTACCATAGGGAGCAATGCACATAAAAAAGAAGACATTGGTAAAATAGCAAAAAATAATTCGGAATTTTTTATACAAGAATCATGAAAAAAATTTCTGTTCTAATTACAGCAGTCGGTTCAGAATTATCCTTTTCAATTATTAAGGCATTAAAAATTTCCCGACTTAAATATACTCTTGTTGGATGTGATATTTACAAAGAAGTTGTAGGAAAATATTGGTGTGATTATTTTGAAAATGTTCCCCTCGCAAAAGAAGAAGAAAAATACATTCAGGCATTAATTAAAATTATTAGAAAATATCAGATTCGGATTTTAATTCCGACTGCTGATATTGAATTTTTTATTCTCTCGCGTTACAAAAAACAATTTTGGAAACAATATAACTGTCATATTTTAATTGACAATGAAAAAGAAATAAAAACATTTAATGACAAATGGCTTGCCTATCAATTTTTCCAGCAGAAAAAAATCAACACTCCTGTTAGTATGCTTGCAAATGATATAAATATTTTTCTTCAAAAAGATAATCAGTTGAAATTTCCGGTAATAATTAAGCCCAGAACAGGCGGTGGTTCAAGACATATTTATAAAGCAAATAACAATGATGAATTAAAAAAATACGTACAAGTTGTACCAGAGCCGATAATACAAGAATATGCCTATCCTGATGATCAGGAATATACAGCCGGAACTTATCGCAGTATTATTGATGATGAAGTATATGTTATCATTATGAACAGAATACTTAAATTTGGAATGACAAATTTTGCTGAAACAATTCAAAATATCAAACTAGAAAAATTTTGTAAAAACGTTATTCAGAAAACGGATTTAATTGGTTCCAATAATATTCAATTTATATTAACCAAAGCAGGTCCAAAAGTGTTGGAAATCAATCCGCGATTTTCAGGAACCACAGGTGTAAGAGCGAACTTTGGTTTTAATGATGCAGAAATGTGGATCAATGAATCTTTAGGAAATAAAATTCACAAACCAAAAATTAAGAAAGGATTTGTTTTGAGATTTATGGAGGAACAATATCATTTTAAGCACCGAACTAACTCAACAAAACTAATATGAATACATACGATAAAGATTGGGATTCTTATGCACAACTAATATTTGACAGAAAAGATTCTCCTGAATGGGAAGTGCTGCGCAAAGCAAGAGAAACACACTTCAATGATTTTTTTCAAATCAATAAAGATGATAATATATTAGATGCCGGATGCGGTCATGGTGAATATACTATTTTTTCATTAAAGAGAAATGCAAAAATGTGGGCTTTTGATTATTCGAAAGAAATGGTAAATTGTACAAGAGAATTAGTAAAAAAACATAATCTGAAAGCAGAAGCAATAACTGTTGATTCGGTAACAAATATTCCTTATGATGATAACTATTTTGATGTAGTATATTGTTTAGCAGTACTTGACCATTTAGATTTTGATAATCGTGAAAAAGCTTATAAAGAATTAAACAGAGTTCTTAAAAAAGGAGGCAAACTCATCCTTGATGTTCCAAATCGTTTTGCTTTTCATTGGAGATTTATATTTTTAATTATGCGGATTTTTAAATTGTATCCACAAGGAGATATTCATTTTTTTACTCCATTTGAAATAAATAAAATTTTAAAAAAATATGATTTTCAGAAAGTAAAATCATTAGGATTAACCATACTACCACCTTTTAGCGGTATTTACACAACAGATTTAAGGCGAATAACTTTTTTACCGAATTTTCTAATAAAAATATTAGATATTATTTATTTAAAGATTGAAATTAATTTTAGAAGAATCTCGTTCTTCAAACCAATTTGCTGGCATTATTTTGTTGAAGCAATTAAAAAATAAATTACAATTTAAGATGAAAGTTTCACTTGTATCACCGGTTTATAATGAAGAAAAAAAAATCACTGAGTTCATAGAACGGGCTTCCCGTACATTATCTGAAATCACCAATGATTTTGAAATTATCCTGGTGAATGATTGCAGTTCGGATGCAACCGATGAAGTAATTAAGTTGCAAATGCACCAATATCCCCAACTACGTCTTATAACACTTAACGTAAATTCCGGTCAGCATATATCCACAGCAATAGGATTGAAAAATTGCACAGGTGAATTAATCTTTATGATGGATTCCGATCTTCAGATTCAGCCCGAATATATGCACGTTTTATACAACAAAACAAAAGAATCAGAAAACTGGGATGTTATCAGTGCATTGCGAAAAGAAAGATCAAAAAGTTTTTTTAGAGCATTAGGATCAAAAGGAGTTTCTTTTTTACTTCAGAAGATGACGAATTCTAAATTAAAAGATATTGGTTCCACTTTCAAACTCATAAAAAGAAAAGCATTAGATAAACTTTTGATGCAAGATATCCTTATTCAGAATCTGCCGATACTGATGGTCAACTTAAAACTGAACATTAGTGAAATTCAGATTGAATATGACAGAGTACAAGAACGAAAAAGTCATTACAAATTCAAAGATTTGATTTATGCTTTAATGCTTGCTTTGCTGAATTTTAGCAGCGGAAAAAATACTCTTATTTTTATGATTGTAATAGGTTTTATTATGATTATCATCGGAGCCGGAATGGTCGGTGGTATTATTGTACATGGCATGCTCAATCAAAGTATTTTGCCAACCAATTACCTGGTTTTTTTTCTATTCCTTTTTCTTATAGGATTGATTTTTACTTTAATGGGAATTATCGCTTTCAAAATTGAACGGATAAATAAAAATCTTGACTTCCGAAAAACAATGAATCAGTTAATCCATGAACAATTTTAATGACCTGATTTTTACAGGAAGAGGCAGCAATGCTTTGTGGAGCATCTTAAAAGCAATAGATGGAAAAAATAAATCTATTTTGCTCCCTGTAAATATTTGCGAAATAGTAGTCGGTATAATACTTAAACTCGGAATGTGTCCGGTATTTTATGATGTTAATTCCAAAAATGGAAATGCTAATCTTGCTCTAATTAAAAATGCATATCGTGGAAATGAAAATATTTTATTGGCAGTTCATAATTTTGGTATTCCTATCGCTATAGATGAAATTAAGAGATGGACTGCTGCTCAAAATATTTATCTGATAGAAGATGTTTGCAATGCCATAGGCGCAACCTATAAAAACAAACCTCTTGGAAATTTCGGAGATGCTGCTATTTATAGTTTTGGGTATGCAAAAATTATTGAAAACGGTGTTGGTGGTGCTATGAAAATTAAAAATAAACACATACTAAACAAAGCCATAGAGATTATGAAAGCATTGCCTGTTTTCAATAATCTTTACAGAGAAAAAGATAAATACTATCAAGATAAATTAAAAAAACTAAGAAAAAAAAAAATATATTCTATAACAAAACTGTACAATAAATATTCAGATTATTTGATATTTCAACTTGATAAGAATAATAAACAGAAAATAAAAAAGAAACTTAAAAAATTAAACAAAAATATCAGCCGAAGAAATATAATTGCAAATTATTACAGAGATAATATCAGCAACAAAGCAATAATCACTCAGCCATTCGTTGAAGGAGAAGTGTGTTGGCGATATACGATACTTGCCACTAATAACGATATAAGAAATAAGTTTGTAAATAAAATACGAGAAAATAATTTACTTGTGAGCACATGGTATCCTCCGGTTAATAATTTATTTTTCCCGGAACAAAGTCCGAAAAAATTTCCCGGAGCTTATGAATTTGGGCAAAGGGTACTGAATCTTTTTGTTGATGAACGAGTAACAATGAAGGATGTAAAAAAAACAGTTACGTTAATTAATAGTTTTAGTTAATAAAATGAAAATTTCTATTATACAACCTTGTTTTGTTCCGTGGCTCGGATACTTTGAGCAAATTGCTTTATCTGATGTTTTTGTTTATTTGGATGATGTTCAATACACCAAAAAAGATTGGCGAAACAGCAATCAATTAAAAACTCCTAATGGTGTAAAAAATATTTATGTTCCTGTATGCAATCCATCAAGAGATACGTTGATTAAAGATGTATATATTTCTTACAACGAAAAATGGGAAGATAACATCTTAAATAAACTTCGCGAATGGTATAAAAAAAGTCCGCATTACGAGGAAATTATTGAATTGATAAAACCTATTCTGCTGGGCAAATATGAAAAACTTGTTGAGTTGAATTTCCACCTGAACAATGTAATATTGAACTATATTGGAATTACTATACCCATTCATTTTGCTTCCGGTATTCCGCGAAATATTGATGGAAAAAATGAACGGATAATTGAAGTATGTAAAAGTTTTAACGCTGATATTCTGTATGATGGAAAAGCGGCGCAAGCATTTATTGATATTGAGTTATTCAAGAAACACGGAATCACTGTTATCTTTCAACATTACCAACATACTCCACATAAACAACTTTGGGGAGAATTTGTTCCTTATATGTCTATTCTTGATGCTTTAATGAATGAAGGAAAAAGAACCAAAGAAATTATTTTATCAAGCCCAGTACCAGAAATATTAAAAAAATAAATGAAAAATTGTCCTATATGCAATGGGTTAGTTTGGAATTCATTCTTTAATACTTCCACAGGTAGAATCATGACTGGAGATCAAAGAATTGGAAACGGAAATCTTGAGAAAATAATTTGCGCACAATGCGGCGTTGTATCAAATAAAAAAACTTTTACTGACGACGAAATTGAATTACTATATGGCAAAGAATATGAACTGAATACATTTGAAAGAGAAGAGCATTTATTTTTTACTCCAAATGGTCCCATTCCAAGATCACAGGTTTTTGCCGACTGGCTCATCCCTCATTTTCCAAAACAATTTGAAACGCTAACAGAAATTGGTTGCGGCGAAGGATTATTATTGGAGAAAATAAAAAAGATATTTCCAAACAAAAATCTTTTGGGTTTTGATGGAAGCATCAAGGCAACAGAACTTGGCAGAAAAAAAGGATTGAACATAAAACAAAAATTATTTCTTCCCAACGATAATAAACTTTTGGAATCTGATGTTATTCTACTGATAAATGTAATTGAACATATTGAAGATATTTGCGGTATGATTCGTTCTATTTCTACTTCATTAAAAAAAGGAGGAAGAATTATTTTCTGTCTTCCGATTCAGGATTATGGTGGGTATGATTTATTTTTTGCAGAGCACGTGTGGCATTTTACAACACGACATATCAATCACCTGTTAAAAAATCTTAACTTAAATGTGATTCATCAGGATTCAAATCATTCTATCAATCACGGCATTGGTCTTTTTATATGCGAACACAATGGGAAAACTAACAATGATTTTCCAAAAGAACATACTATTCTTGAAAACACCTTTGCTTATTGGAAAAATAATTTTGATTCAATTAATGAACAAATTAACAAGGAAAAGTTCAAACGCATTGCAGTTTTTGGAAGTGGTGAAGTGCTAACACTTTTTTTTACATTTACATCGCTGGGAAGTCAGAATATTGTTGCATGTATTGATGAAACTCCGTCAAAAATCGGAACACTTAAACACGGTATTCCTATCAGCAATATTGATTGGTTTGAAAAAAATTCTGCCGATGCGGTTTTTCTTACAGTTAATAAAAAATATCACCAAATGATAAAAAACAAACTTGCAAAGTATCATCTTAATATTTTTTCAATAATATAAAATTTCAGTATTATGGATAACATTATAGGATTCAATCAGCCATATCTTACTGGTAAAGAAGCCCACTACATTTACGATGCTGTATATAACAAAAAAATATCAGGCAATGGAAAGTTCACTAAACTTTGTCATGCTTTTTTCGAAAAAAAATATGGTTTCAAAAAATGTCTGCTTACCACTTCCTGTACCGATGCACTGGAAATGGCTTCTCTTTTACTTGATATTCAACCAGGTGATGAAGTAATCATGCCATCTTTCACTTTTGTTTCCACTGCCAATGCTTTTGTTTTACGAGGTGCAAAAATTGTGTTTGTTGACAGCAAAAAAGATCATCCTAATATGGATGAAACTAAAATAGAAAACCTGATAACAGATAAAACAAAAGCAATTATTGTGGTTCATTATGCTGGAGTGGCTTGCAATATGGATGTGATAATGTCCATTGCTAAAAAACATGATCTTTTTGTAGTGGAAGATGCTGCACAAGCAATTGATGCATATTATAAAAAAAAACCTCTTGGTTCAATCGGACATTTGGCTGCATTTTCATTTCACGAAACCAAAAATATTATTTCTGGCGAAGGTGGAATGCTTGCGATAAATGATAAGAGATTTCTGGAACGTGCTGAAATCATCTGGGAAAAAGGAACTAACCGCGCTGCTTTCTGGAGAGGTGAAGTGGATAAATACGGATGGGTGGATATTGGTAGTTCATTCCTTCCTTCAGAAATTGTTGCTGCTTTTCTTTTTGCTCAACTTGAAAATCTTAAAAAGATTCAAAACAAACGTCTGGAAATCTGGAAACAATATTACAAACTATTATTCCCTCTTCAGAAAAAAAGATTTTTTACATTACCTGTAATTCCGGGATATGCTTCCAATAATGCACATATTTTTTATCTTATATGTAGTGAGCAGAAAGAGAGAGATGAATTAATTGCTCATCTTAGAAAAAATAATATTTACTCTGTTTTTCATTATCAATCCTTGCATAATAGTCAGTTTTATAAAAACAAACACGATGGGCGGGAATTGAATATGTCGGTTTTTTATACCGAAAGATTGATTCGGCTACCACTATTTTTTGAACTCAAGAGAAATGATATTCAAAGAATTATTTCTTCTATTAAAAATTTTTACATTAGTTAGGATTTGCTGAAATAATCTAAAAAGTTATTTAACTTGATAATTCTCTGTGGCTTGCAGCGAAGTTACGCGAGATATATCAAAACTTAATTCTCATTTGCATCTTCACTTCGCTTTTTGTATGCCCTTGTATTTCGCTCAATGAACCTGCATTAATCACACTTTGATTTGAGTAATAAAATTGCGACCAGCGCAGCCAAAATTCCATCCGCCGCGTAACATCCCAATTCATCATTACATACGAGCGGATGCCTTTGTGGTAGTAAGAAGGAATGGAATAGGATCCGAAGATGTCGTTTTCATAAGCATAAATTCGCGAGTCGTAACTCTTTGTATCAAATAGCGAGTAACGGAACGTGAAAGAAATTTTGCTTCCCATTTTTTTGTAAATCAAATCCTGATAAATCATATAACCATTTTCTTTGGGCTTGGAGCCGTTATTCAGTACAATATATTCAACACGATTGCGGAGTTTCACCGAAGGAAATATTTGATATCCGATGTTCCATCGATAGTTTATCTGCTTGAACGGAACAATGAAGTCAATTTCATCATTGGAATTGCTATTTACAAATTTGTCTTTCTGCTTCACACGCAGGTAAGTGTCAAACTTTTTTGATGGCGTGTAATTTATCTGCACGAGAAATTCACTACCATAAGAAGGTGCATTGATTTGATATTTCAGCCAAGGAAAAATAAAATTGTCATAGTAAGTATTGATGGTAATAAAACGAACTGGCTTTGCCGTGATGCCGAGATAAAAACCCTGCTCATTGGCTGAACTTTCGGCAAAAGTGTTAGATGACAAACTCTGATAATTGTACTGAAAATTTCGGTGCAAAACAGAAAGAGAAAGTTTTGAATCAAGTGCAACAATACATCCATTTAAATATGCTAATCCGCCATTATCACTCACACTTACTTCGCCAAAGAAATTAAAATTGCGTAGCAGAAACGAATAATCCGTACCAATATTCGTGAGTTCTTTTCCCATAAACTCAAATTGATTGTAGGTTGACAAAGAACGATTCAATTCGGCACTCAGCATCGTGTGCATTCCCGTTACACCAAAAGAATATTTTCGCTTTTGGAAAGAAACATTTCCTCCGAACACTTTTTTTGTGACAACATTTTTATTAGCCAATTCCGAAGGCGTGGTATGTAGTCCTGTTTCCTGTAGAGAAGAAACAGTAATCACCTCATCAGCATTCAAACTATCGGTCTGTGTAATATTTGCATCCACTTTTTTTTGTGAATAAAAACCGGTGAATTGCAAAACATTATTTCCAAGTGTTGCTGCTACACCGCGCATAAAAAGATTTTCATTTACCGAAGTATAAGGACGAATTCCCTGAGCATTGCGTTTGATATTCACTGCATCCGAAGTTTTCCCATACATCATTCCCGACCAAATAGTGAGACCTTGTCCGAATCCAATCTGATAATCGCCAAGAGCAAGGGCTTTTACGAATCGGATATTTTTCAGATAGAAATGTGCAGAATAAAAATCAAAACCATTTTTCAATTTTCCTCTGACGAGCGAATCATAATCGTGATAATTGTATTTTAAATTTTTCTTAAAGAAAAGTTCACCTGCATCTTTTTCTGCTGTGATACCAAAACTGATATTGTTTTCGTAATTAAAACGATAGCGAGAATAAATTTTCTGCGGTCTGCCGATGTATCGTGAATTTGGGTTACTGGAGATTCCTGCCGAATCAATATAAGAAAATCCTTTTTGCTCTTCTATCACTTGTTGTCCGCGCAAAATGAATTGATGATTTCCATATCGCAAAATTTCTTTCAGTGTAATATGTAACTGGTCGGTGAGTTCGGCAACACGAATATATGGCAATATCTTTTCTATGGTTTGTTCATCAAAACCATCAATGGTTTGTAGTTCGTAAAGCGAAATAAGTTTTCCATTTTTTTCAATGTGTTTCAGCAGATTTTCAATCTGAATATCGTTAAGCAAACCGAATTCCTGTAATTCATTTTTTGTAGTGTGATTCAGATTTATGGGATGTTTGATATAATAATGCAGCGACTCAATCAGGTTAGTGTAATCATTTTCTTCGTTTTGTGATGACTCAGCAATGTTTTCTAATTTCTGTTCCAAAAAAGTTTCAAGAGTATCCTGAGCGAAAAGAGAAATAGAGAAAATAAATGAAATTAAGAAACAGATAACAAGCAGATAAAATATTTTTTTCGGAAAAAGCATTTGTGCTTTTGTATAAATTTGTTTTTGTGGATTTATTCAAATTCATAACTCAATCCCACCTGCGAACTAATTCCCAACACCGAATGAAATGATGAAGAAATATCTAATTGAAATCTTTTAAAATTTACTCCAATTCCAAAACAACTAAGATTGTTTGTTACGCCTGCACGCAAATAAAATTGAGTTATCGGACAGTATTCTATTCCTGCTTTTATGTTTCCTTTTCGGTCAATATCTTTTTCAGTTTCCACAGCAATAAAAACTTTTTCAGAAAATTTATAATCAAAACCAAAACGTATAATAGTCGGAATTCGTTCATCATTGTAGATGGCAATTCTTGTACGTGTGGGATTAAAAATATGTGCACCAATGGTAAAATTTTTCAACGGCTTGGTTTGTATGCCAACTTCTGCAGCGAGAATATTTTTATTTTCGTAATCATTTGAAATTTTTGTAGTAAGATAATCCATTTGAATTCCTGCCGAAAAAATTTTCCCGAACGATTTTCCAAAAGATAATCCATATTTATTTTCACTGTAAAGCGAACATCCGAAATTAGAAACACTCACTCCAAAAGTTCCACTTTTTATGGGAATAACAACTGCCGCTGCATTAGTGGCAAGTTCATTCAGCATAAAACGAGTTTCGTAAAAAACTCCGGTAGAAATTTTTTTCATAAAGCCAAGCCCCGCCTGATTATTCTGTACCGACCAAACATCTGCAAACATTACTGATGCGTTTGCCATTGCTGCTGAACGGGCGCCAAGTGGAGAATTATCTCCGGCAAATGAAAAACGAAAAATAGAAAATAGAAAATAGAAAATAAAAAAAAGATGCTTACTCATAGAAATAATAAACGATTTTAGAAAAAATTATTAATATACCAAGACATGAAAATTACGAAGTTTACATAAACCATGATTTATTACATAATGTGGCTAATTCTTATGATAAGGTGCTGGAAAAATAATTGTCTTGCAGTATCTTCGTCCGTCAGTTGGTTGATGATTTAAAAAACCTTATCTTTTTCTGATAACCTTAGTAGAAATTAAGATACGATAGCAATAATTCAACCTTATTACCTTATTAACAAATAAAATGAAAATAGAGTACAACAACTTATACACCCATTTTATATTTACGACACTACATCATCGAAAAGTAAGTTATAAGGAAGAATACGAAGAGTTTATAAAATTTTATCAAAAAACTTTGCAATATCCTGATAAAAATATTCGGTTAAAATAAGTAGGACTTACGCACTGATGTCATTGCATATGAGGAACGACCGAAACAATCTGTTTTTTCATGTAGAAATTGAGATTGCTTCCTGCTTCGTGCCTCGCAGTCGCAATGACGATACGGATTTGCGTAAGTCCTAATATATGTAACGCCAAATTAAATCTGACATAATCTAATAATTTCATCAGTAGTTAAAAGATTAAAATGTGTATTGATAGCATTCCAGCATTCATCCAGATTTTCAAACAATACATTTTGAGTGGTTTGCTTTCTTAAATACCACCAATGCCGCTCAATAGGATTAAGATTTGGTGCGTATTTAGGCAAGTATTCTAATTTTACCATCGTGTTA
>JAZDJJ010000055.1:0-27072 GCA_043804035.1 Bacteroidota bacterium | reverse complement strand
CTTGCAAAACAAAAACTTGGTGTCTTTGTGTCTTCGTGGCATAAATGTTAATTTATAAATGAATGTTTGCGTAAGTCCTATAGATAAAGGTTTTGCGTAAGTCCTGTATTTTTTATTTCACTTTCACTAATTTATAGTTCTCAAATTTCAGCAGAAATATTCCACTATTTTCATATCCGCTGCCGACGGCGGATTGATGAAAATCAAATTTAGTTTGCAATCCTTTTGTTTTTATATCAGGAAGTTTTCGTTGCAGAGAATGTCCGTAATTTTTTAAGGCGTTTAAATAATAATAAGTGATATCGAACCCGGAAAAAGTATAATACGATGGTTCTGTTTTGAATAGTTCGCGATGTCGTAGGATAAATTTTTTTGTCTCGTTATTTTCGTAATCAATAAAAGTAGAAGAAGGGATATGAGCGCTCAAGGTGCTGAGGTAATTAAAATCCAAACTCTCCATATCCTGCCAACTCTGCATTCCGAAAATAATAACGCTGTCTTTGAGTCCTTTTTTGAGTTGATATACCGTAGAAAGAACTTCGGTAACAAACGATGGATCATTGGAAGGAATAATCACTACATTAATTTCCGAATCATTCATGAACGACTTTAGCGAACCTATCGTAACATCTTTTACTGTATCGGCATTTGCATTCACAAGTGCGGAGTTCACTGTTTTTTTGAAAGTATTCATGTAGAACTTGTCTTTCGGATTTGTGCTGTTGAACAACAAAATATTTTGTCCCAAAAATTTATCCATCACATATTTTCCCATTTCTTCTATTTCAGTAATCTGCGAAGGAGTTACTTTACTCACATTAACTTTTCCGAGCAGAATATTATTATTTTGAATGATTGGAGAAACGATATTAATATTATTTTCTTTTGCAAATTTTGCTGTGATATTAAATTCTTTGTTGTATAAAGGACCGATGATAAGATCCATTTCTTTGAACTCAGGTTTTTTTAAAAGATTGACAAAAGATAATGAATCAATAAAAGCATCATAAACAAAAAGACGACTTTTAAATCCCATACGCAGCAGTGAGTCAAAAGCCATTTTTGCACCTTCGTAAAATTCTATAGCAATTCGGCTTCTTTCCAAAAATTCATCATTACCCACTATTATTTTATCAATGTCAATTGCATCAATACTGCCTAATGAAAAAGGAAGAAGAAACGCCACATTGATATTTTTATCTACTACAACACTATCAGTAACAAGTAATGAATTATTTTTTATTGTATCTGGTGGAGATTTTATATAAACAACTGGGGTTTTGACTTTTTGTATTTCCTTTGTTTTGCCTCCTTGTATTTCTTTTGTTTTGTCTCCTTGTATTTCCTTTATTATTGATTCTACTTTTTCCAAAAAAGGGATTTTTAATATTTGTCCCACTTTAAGTCCGTCAATGGCTTGTGGATTATTAGAGAGAACAATATCAACTGTGGTGTTGTAAGTTTTTGCAATGGAATAAAGGGTTTGATTTTTTTCTACTCTGTGGATATAAAATTTTTTTTCGTCAAGCACTTCTATCTTTTTAGATTTTTCTATGGAAACCTGTGCTAAAGCATATTCTGATTTGCTCCAGGGAAAAGAGCAAAGCAAATAACAAATTACAACTGGCAAGTAACGGAAAGTGATTTTTGTTTTTGGTGATATTGATATTTTATTGCTACTCATTTTTATTTCCTATTATACATTATTAGACAATTCTAAAAATACAAATAAATATCATTGCGAAACGTTACACTGAGCCCGCGGCTAAATCTTAATTTGAGGTGCTGGCGTATATTTGACAAATTATTATTAGGACTTACGCAAAGACATTTTTAGAAAAAATAGTTCTACCGCTAATCGTGTGAAAAAATTGCATTGTAATCAATTGCCGTTGCCTTCAGGCAACGGACAAAAGAATATTATCAACAGAAAGGGCTTTAGCCCAAAAATGATGGTTGGTCAAAATTTGCAAGTACTATTTCGGGCTGAAGCCCGATAATTATTTTTGTAATTTGTTTTCCGTCAGATAAAGCAGACGACAATTAAAAAAACAATCAGATAAAACAGAGGGGCAATTGAAAAACAAAACGATTCATTACTGCCAATTATGGAGTGAAGAATAAGGATTTTTTTATGTACAGATTAGCCAGATATTACTCGTAGCACCTCAAATTAAGATTTAGCCGTTTCGGGCATTGAGTTTGTCGAAATGCCGAAATGCAAGTTATGAAGAAGTTGCCATTCTTTCTCCTAAAATTATTTTCGGCATTGTCAGTAAACAATGAGTAAAGTGCGGTTCCAAAAATTGATTTTTAACCACGGAGCACACAAAGTCATTTCACAAAGAACACGAAGAACTCAATAAAATCAATACTTTGTGAACTTTGTGATTTCTTGGTGACCTTCGTGGTCAAGTGTTTTTTGTATTTTTGGAACCGCCCTTATATCACCCGAATTTTTTTCCAAATTCACTCATCACATCCACTAATATCTGCACACTTTCCATTGGCAAGGCGTTATAAATAGATGCACGGTATCCGCCAACAGAGCGATGCCCGGTGAGTCCATTTATTCCTGCTGCTTTCCACATTTTATCAAATTCATCTTTCAGTTTTTCGTTGGTGAGTATATATGTTACATTCATATCAGAGCGGTCTTCTTTTGCTGCTGTGCCTTTGAAGAGCGGATTGTTATCAATTTCATTGTAAAGCAAGTCGGCTTTCTGACGATTTATTTTTTCCATTGCATTTACTCCACCTAATTTTTTCAGCCATTCCAATGTGAGCATACAAACATATATCGCAAAAACAGGAGGCGTGTTAAACATTGATTCGCCTTTGATGTGAATTTGTAAATCAAGCATTGACGGAATTTGTCTGCCGGTTTTTCCAAGTAAATCTTTATTTACAATATAAATAGTTGTTCCGGCAGGACCCATATTTTTTTGCGCTCCCGCATAAATGAGTGCGAACTTTGACGCGTCTATTTTGCGGCTAAAAATATCAGAAGACATATCGCATAAAACAGGAACAGGGCTTGAGGGAAATGTTTTGTATTGTGTGCCAAAAATCGTGTTGTTAGATGTGAGGTGCAGATAATCTGCATCTGAGGGAATGGAATATCCTTTTGGAATATAACTGTAATTTTTATCTTCCGAAGATGCAATTGCAATAGCATTACCTACCATCTTCGCTTCTTTGTATGCCTTTCCAGCCCATTCACCTGTTTTAACATACGCTGATTTACCGTTTGTCTTCATAAAATTTACTGCGGAAATATAAAATCCCAAACTTGCACCGCCCTGTAAAAAAAGCACGGAATAATTTTCGGGAACATTCAGCAGTTCTTTTATCAGAGAACGCGACCTTTCCATTATGTCCATAAAAGGTTTGCCACGATGTGAAACTTCTAACAGCGACATTCCTCCGCTATTGAGTTCTACGACTGCTTCAGCAGTTTTTTCAAGAACTTCTTTTGGAAGTATACTTGGTCCAGGATTGAAATTATGGACTTTGATTGCTTGCATAATTGTGTTTGTCATTTTTATTATTGTTTAAATGTTTTGCAAAGAAAAGAATAATTTTTGAATTGACGATTTTTTTTTATTTCTCTGTCAAATGAGTTATTGCCTCGCCACTGGCAGCAAATGCTTGTTATGCACTATGTGATTATCAGGATCTACGGGGAATGCCCTGCCTCTGCCTGTCGGCAGACAGGTGTGGCAGACAGGTGTGAACCCAAGTCAAATTATTCGTTTCAATTTGTCCAGTTAGCAATTTTAAGTCCTTTTATTCTCTTGAAGTGGTCTGTGTTATTTGTCACCAGTTGAAGTTCGCTTGTAATAGCAATACCTGCAATCAAGGTGTCTGTGTGTCCTATTTCAATCCCTGATTTTCTTAGATCTGCCTGAATCAATGCTGCTGTTTTTGCCATAGGCAATGTTATTGTAATTACTTTGTTTAACTCTACAAAATTTTCAAATCTTGTCAACTGCTTTCTTGCGTCCTTGTATAAAAGTCCGTTGAGAATTTCGTAATATGTGATGATACTCAAACTTATGAAGCCATACTCTTTCAGGTATTCGTCAACTTTAGTGATAACTTTTGGATTGCCCCTTAAAAATTCCGATAAAATATCAGTGTCAAGAATTGATGGTCTCATAATTCAATATTACGATCAAAAAGTTTTGTTCTAATTTCTTTTGTATGACTAAGAAAGCTAGAATAGTCATTAATACTCATGTCGCTAAAAGTACCACCAAACGAAAGAATTTTCTTCCGCAAATTTTCGGTCTGTTCGGTCTTTGGAGTTAGTGAATGAACAAATTGATAAAGTTCTTCCAATCTGTTAATAGGAACATTTTTTAATTCTTTTAGTATGGTGTTTAATGTCAACATTGTTGTTTTTATTTTTATCAAACGTAGTTAAAAAAAATGACATCAATTTCAGATAAGGTCTTTAATCTATTAGTGTCCGCCTTGTGCATAACGTTCCTGCGATAACTTTTGTGCCCGATTTCAAAGTGTTTTCGCAAAGCAGGATAGTGGCAAATTTAATACAAAACCACAACTGCAAGAAAAAATGTAGAAAAAAGTTTTGAACCTTCGCAAAACCCACATCAGCAGGACATAAAAGTTATTGCGTGTTGGGTACAGTGCATTTTCATTTTATCATTTTCACAAACTCATCCTCTCCAATAATCTTCACTCCAAGTTTCTCTGCTTTTTTTTTCTTTTCAGGTCCCATGTTTTCACCTGCTATAATGTAACTTGTTTTTCCTGAAACTGAGCCGATAACTTTTCCTCCGTTCTGTTCAATTATTGCTTTCAAATCATCGCGTGAGAATTTTGTAAACACACCTGATACCACAAATGTTAATCCTTCCAGATTAGTTGATTGGTGAATTGATGGATTAGTAGATTGATGAAATAGTAAATCATGTTTCTTTAATCGTTCCACCAGTTCGCAATTTTTTTTCTCGTTGAAGAAATCTTTTACGCTCTTCGCAACAATTTCTCCTATGTCTTCGGCTTTGGTTAATTGTTCTTCTGTTGCTTCTATGATATTTTTTATATCCTGAAATTGCCGCACAAGTTTTTTGGCAAGTGTTTCTCCTACATGCCGTATGCCGAGAGCAAAGAGAATACGTTCAAACGGAACTTTTTTGGATTCTTCTATTCCCGCCAAAAGATTGTTTACTGATTTTTCGCCCATACGGTTTATTTTCATCAATTCTTCTTTATGCTCTTTAAGTTCGTAGATATCGGCAATGTTTTTTATAAATCCTTTTTCATAGAGTAGTTCAATAGTTTCGCTGCCCAAACTATCAATGTTCATTGCTTTGCGCGAAGTAAAGTGTTCCATCTTTCCTTTTATTTGAGGCGGGCAGTCCCATTCGTTGGGACAGTAATGAGCAGATTCATCTTCTCTTCTGATAAGTTTGGTTTTGCATTCAGGACATTCGTAAATAAATTTTGACTTGGCAGAGTCGGAATGTAAATGTGCTGGACGTTTTTTTAAATCCACTCCAATAATTTTTGGAATTATCTCTCCGCCTTTTTCTACGAATACTGTATCGCCTTCCCTCACATTTAACTTTTCAATAATATCGGCATTGTGCAAAGAAGCACGTTTTACTGTTGTGCCCGCAAGCAAAACAGGTGTGAGATTTGCAACAGGCGTGATGACTCCTGTTCTTCCCACTTGGTAAGAAATGGATTCAAGGATAGTAGAAACCTGCTCTGCTTTAAATTTGTAAGCAATTGCCCAGCGCGGCGATTTTGCTGTAAAGCCAAGTACTCTCTGCTGTTCGTAAGAATTTACTTTTATCACCACTCCATCAATATCAAACAAAAGTTTGTAGCGGTGTTTATCCCAGTAATCAATGAACTCAAAAACTTCTTGCAGCGATTTGCATTTCGCCATAAATTCCGATACTTTAAATCCCCATTGCATAGATTTTTTCAAACTGTCGTAATGCGTAATAAAATGTGTTTCGTCAGTATAAAGCACATACATGGTGCAATCTAATTTTCTTTTCGCCACTTCCGCTGAGTTCTGCATTTTGAGTGTTCCCGCTGTAGAATTTCTTGGATTCGCCAAAAGATTTTCTCCTATTTCTTCTTTTCTTTTATTGATAGCATCAAAAATTTTTCTCGGCATAAAAATCTCTCCGCGTATTTCAAATTGTTTGAGATAGTCATTGCCTTTGAGTTGAAGCGGAATACTGCAAATGGTTTTTACATTAGTAGTAATTTCATCACCTTGCTCTCCATCTCCGCGCGTTACCGCCTGCACAAGTTTTCCATCTTCATATTTAAGACCAACAGCAACGCCATCATACTTCAATTCGCAGACATATTCAATTGGTCCTGCTACACCTTTGCGCACACGCTCGTCAAAATTCTTAATATCTTCTGTGGAATAACTATTGCTTAATGAGAGAAAAGGAAAATTATGTTTTACTGTTTTAAACTCTTTTGTAATTTGTCCGCCTACACGTTGCGAAGGAGAATCGGATTTAGGAAACTCAGGTCCGCCTAATATAGATTCCAATTTGATGAGTTCTTCCATCATCATATCAAAATCATAATCGCTGATGCCCGGCTGAGCAAGCACATAATATTTATAGTTGTGCTCTTCCAACTTTTGGGAGAGATATTCAATTTTATTTTTAATTTCTTCTTTATTCATTTTTACAAAATGATAGTTGAAGCGAAATTACTAATGTTTTTTCTACGAGATATTTATTGATTTTGATCCTGTTTATGTGTAATGGTTGATGGTCAAATAAAAATGAAAGACCCTATGGCAAGCCACAGGGAATTATCAAGTTAAACAGCGATTCTAAAATGAATGGCTGACCATCAAAAAAAAAACGAAACGATAAATGAATTTGGTGATTATGTTCCAAGAATGAGATAACTTTCTTCGCAAAACAAACACAGATACCTCTCAGCTTGCAGCAGAATAGTTCATTGATAAATGATTATTGGGCGGTTCCAAAAATTGATTTCGTCATTGCGACTGCGAGGCACGAAGCAGGAAGCAATCTCTATTTCTACATGAAAAAACAGATTGCTTCAGTCGTTCCTCCTTCGCAATGACGTTTATTTGTATTTTTAGAACTGCCCTAAATACTATTTGCTATTTCACATTCCTTGTATTTCCTGCATTCCTTCGGTGTTTACTTTATTATTCTTGCGTTTGAAGAGAGAAGCATCAAATTTTCCGAAGCGATAAGAAAAATTTATACGTACAAACCGAGGGTCGCGTATGCGAGATGAATTTTGATTGAAGTAATCAGAATTAGTAACTGTTTCAATAATATTAGAAGCAAAAATGTCGCGTACATTGATGGTAATATTTGCATTTTTGTTTTTCAGAAATCCATATTTAATGGCTACATCTACATCATATCGCTTTTTCATATAACCCTGAGCAGTTGAAAATGAAAACTGCTGCATACCGCCGCCACCATATCCTCCGTATTTGTTATCTCCTCGCGTAACTGGCACGGATGCTTGCGAACGATATTCAGGACTTAACTGAATGCTTATGTTCTTTGGCAATCTGAAAGTAAAGTTTCCTTTTGTGAACCAACTGAATTGCTCGTTAGTCAAATTTGTTTGAATATTTTTTGCATCAATGATGGAATAATACGCATTGAAATTCAATGTAAACTCTAACCATTTTTTTATTGCACTCTTGCTCGTAATTTCTCCTCCATAAACATAACTTGCATTCGCATTTTGGTATGTGTTGATGATAGATTCTTTTTGTAGCACCAAATTATATTCACTCATTTGATAATTAGTGATAAGCCCGGTTGAAATGCCGGAATATATTGTGGCGAGAACATTATTCGTTTGGTTAATTGTTTTCAGATAAGATAATTCCATAACATGAGTAAACTCCGGTTTCAATCCTGCATTTCCTCTTCTCAAATTGAGCGAATCAGAATAATCGGTGAAAGGAATCATCTGAAAGAACGATGGGCGGTTAATTCTGTACGCATAAGACAACTGGAAATTATCTTTCTCTCCGACTTCGTAAGTTGCCGATGCACTGGGGAACAAACTGTTGGGGAAATAATTTTTGAATGTTTGATTTGAATCAACCAATTCTCCCGTGTAAAAGGAACTTTCGCTCCTTAATCCGACTTGATAACTGAATTTGTTTTTTTGTTTGCTATAAATAAAATATGCAGCATAAATCTGGTCAACAAACTTGTAATTGACGTTTTGATTTTTGATGAGTTCAAATTGTCCCGTGCTATTGTTCTTTATCAGATTTTCGGTCTTGCTCAAAAAATTTCTGTACGAACCTCTGACACCTGTTTCAATTTTTGATTTATTATTGAAAGGATGAATGTAGTCGCTTTGTGCAGTCATGATTTCGTTGTAACCGATGCCATCAAACTTTTGAATAATTTTTTCTCTACTCGGATTTTTGTTTGCATCATAATATTGTGTTTCGTAATCACCTCCCATATTGAAAATGCTTTTATTGTAATTCCAATCGGCAGTGAGTTCTTTTCCTTCTTTGGGAAAAAGATGTTTATACTGAAGCGAACCACCTGTATTGTAAAAATTCCTTTTTGTTTTTGATATTCTGTCGTAGGAAGAAGAGGTGATATAAGAAGAATAAATAGTGTCGGTATTAGTATTTATTTCGTCAGATGGTTCCATCTTTCCCCGTAGATATTTTCCTGACACAGTAAATGTATTGCGATTGTCCACAAACCAATCAATGCCTCCGCTTACAGGCATGAACATTCCTTCACCGATGGAATTATTATTTTGAGAAATATTAGTAAGTGGATTTCCAAAAAGATTTTTTCTCTCAGTTTCTCCTTCGGTGATGGAATATCGCTGGTTTAAGTTTCCGCTGATAAATACATTAAGTTTTCCTTCCCGCATATTGATGTCGGCTCCTGAATTTATTTTTGCACGTTGGTCAATTCCCATACGTATATTTCCGTTGTAACCGATGCGTCTTTCTTTTTTCAAAACAATGTTTAGTATTCCCGCCTGCCCGCCCGATGCATCGTATTTTGCAGATGGATTGGTAATTATTTCTATGCTTTTAATTGCGTCAGCAGGAATCTGGTCAATGGTAAGTGTTGTTGGTCTGCCATCAACAAAAATCTGCGGTGCTGCATTACGCATCGTTACGTTCCCATCAATATCTACATTCACTGATGGAACATTTTTGAGTACATCTTCTGCAGTGCCTCCTGTTGCGGTCATGTTTTTTTCTACATTAAAAATCTTTTTATCTAATTTTATTTCCATGACAGGTACAGTGGCTTCTATCGTAACTTCTGATAATTGTGTGGAAACCGATTTTAGTTTAATATTACCGAGGTCTTTATCAAATGCGGTCATTGCTCCCTGTCCTGATTCTTTTCCTGTTCCGTTTTTCATCATCTTTTCCGGGTCAATATTGAAAGATATTTTTTGCTCACTATTTTTGAATCCCATCGCATTTATGATAAGAGTGAATTTGCCAAGCACAGAAATATTTGATAAACTAAAATCACCGTTTGCTTTTGTAAGTTGTCCTGCTATCACCACATCTTTTTTCATCGTCTTGCTCACTGTATCAAAAGTATTTCCGAGCAATTTCACCACAGCAAATTCAATTCCTTTTCCTGAGATGCTGTCAACAATTTTTCCGTAGAAATGTCCGACTTTCATTTTTTCCATCATACCTCCTTTGCTGTCCATTCCTTTCCGTTGTCCTTGTGAAAAAGATATACAAAAAAAACTTATTGCAAAAAAAAAGGCGATGATTTTTTTCATAAACTATTTTCTTGTTTTTTTATTTCCGATCTGGAAATCAGACAACTAATTTTTTATATTGTATTCTCTTCGGAGTAACATCTCCTAATCTCATCTTTTTATTTTCTTCATAATCAGAATATGAACCTTCATACCAATATACTTTTGAGTCGCCTTCAAAAGAAAGTATATGCGTACATACGCGGTCAAGGAACCAGCGGTCGTGAGAAATTATCACGGCGCATCCGGCAAAATTTTCCAAGCCCTCTTCAAGTGATCTGAGCGTATTCACATCCAAATCGTTTGTTGGCTCGTCAAGGAGAAGGACATTGGCTTCTGATTTCAACGTGAGTGCAAGGTGCAAACGATTTCGTTCTCCACCCGAAAGCACTCCACATTTTTTTCCTTGGTCGGTTCCGCTAAAGTTGAAACGAGAAATGTATGCACGTGCAACAATTGCTTTTCCTCCGACTAAAATATTATCTAATCCGCCACTGATAATATCATATACTGTTTTGTTCGGATCAATATTTACGTGTGCTTGATCAATATAACCAATTTTTACTGTGGGACCAATTTTGAACTGACCATTGTCGGATTTTTCCTGTCCCATTATCATTCTGAAAATTGTAGTTTTTCCTGCACCGTTAGGACCAATGATGCCAACAATTCCAGCAGGAGGAAGTTTGAAATTCAAATCATCATAGAGTAATTTATTTCCGAATGCTTTTGAAACATTTACCGCTTCAATTACTTCGTTACCGAGTCGCGGACCATTGGGAATAAATATTTCTAATTTATCTTCTTTCATTTTCACATCTTCACTCATCATCTTATCATAATTCTGCAAGCGGGCTTTTTGTTTTGCCTGCCGTCCTTTTGCTCCCTGTCTCACCCAATCCAGTTCTCGCTTCAAAGTTTTCTGTCGTTTGCTTTCTGCTTTTTCATCTTGCTCCAGACGTTTTATTTTTTGTTCTAACCACGAAGAATAATTTCCTTTCCATGGAATACCATTGCCCCTGTCTAATTCTAAAATCCATCCTGCAACATTATCCAGAAAATATCTGTCGTGAGTAACTGCGATAACAGTGCCTTTGTAATTTTTTAAATGCTGTTCAAGCCAGTCAACCGATTCAGCATCCAGATGATTTGTCGGCTCGTCAAGCAAAAGAATTTCGGGCTCCTGAATTAATAATCTACATAGTGCAACTCTTCTTCTCTCGCCACCAGAAAGATTTTTTACGGGAGTATTTCCTTCGGGACAACGAAGTGCTTCCATAGCTTGCTCCAAACGATTATCCAAATTCCAAAGGTCGTGCTGATCTATTTGCTCCATGAGAAATGCTTGTTTCTCTACAAGTTTGTTCATCTGTTCATCACTCATCTGTTCAGAAAATTTATTATTCACTTCTTCGTATTCTTTCAGAATATTTACGAATTTCTGCGCACCTTCACGAACAATTTCAATAACAGTTTTCTTGTCATCCAGATGTGGTTCCTGTTCAAGCAAACCAATTTTATAGCCGGGAGAAAAATGAATTTCGCCCTGATAATTTGTATCAATACCTGCAATAATTTTTAGCAGTGTAGATTTTCCAGAGCCGTTCAAACCAAGGATACCGATTTTGGCTCCGTAATAAAACGAGAGATAAATATCTTTGAGGATAGTTTTATTTGAAGAAGTCAACGTTTTGCTGACATTCACCATAGAAAAAATTACTTGTCTGCCTTCTGACATAAAATGGTTTTTAGGGTTTATCTATTTTTGCGATGGCAAAGATGCAATATAATTTTCAAACACAATCTTTTAAAAAAATTACTTTTGTTGCCTTTAAAATCTTTTTACGTGTCAGACGTTTGAGTAAAAAATTCATGAAAAGAAATCTATTTTATATAAAATTTTTGTTTCTTCTGTTTATATTATTTCATTCTTCTTATCGTCATTGCTATGCTCAAATTATCATTTCGGGTGATTCTCTTGAACTGAATTATAGCAAGCCCAAAGAATATGAAATTGCCGGCGTTACCATCACCGGTGCCAGTTATTTAGATAATGCTGTATTAAAATCAATTGCAAATTTGCAGGTAGGCGATAAAATAAAAATTCCCGGTGATGCCATTTCTACTGCTATAAAAAATCTTTGGAAAGAAAGTTTTTTTGAAAATGTACAAGTGATAGCCACAAAAGTTCAGGGCAAAAATATTTTTCTTGAGATACAAGTGAAAGAATATCCGCGGCTTTCTAAATTTTCGTTCAAAGGTGTGAAGAAAGGAGAAGCCGATGACCTGCGGGAAAAAATCCATCTCAATCGCGGAAAGGTAGTAACTGAAAATCTGATTGTTACCACCAAACATATTGTAATGGAACATCTCATTGATAAGGGATATATGAATGCAACTGTGGTGGTGGTTCAGGAAAAAGACAGCATACTACCGAACAGCGTTAACATGTATATTAAAGTGCGCAAGGGACCAAAAGTTCGCATTAAAGAAATTAAATTTACGGGCAACATTGCCTTTAAAGAATCTAAACTGAGGCGAACTATGAAAGAGACCAAACGAAAAATATGGTATAATGTTTTTAATTCGGGTATATTAATAGAATCGGAATATAAAAAAGACAAGAATAAGATTATTGAAAAATACGAAACAAAAGGATTCCGTGATGCTCATATTTTAAAGGACAGCATTTACAATATTGATAATTCTCATCTGGGCATCGTCATAAACATAGATGAAGGAAAAAAATATTATTTCCGTTACATTACATGGGTTGGCAATTCAAAATATTCTTCAAAAGAATTAACCAAAGTTCTCGGTATCAAAAGAGGAGATGTGTTCAACCGTTCTCTGTTAGAATCCCATCTGTTCATGAATCCAAATAGCATGGATGTAAGTTCGCTTTATATGGATGACGGTTATTTGTTTTTTCAAATAACACCTGTGGAAATTCTTGTTGAAGGCGATTCCATTGATATGGAAATGAGAATTTACGAAGGCAAACAAGCCACCATTAACCGCGTTACGGTGAAAGGCAATACCAAAACAAACGACCATGTTATTATGCGGGAAATAACCACTCGCCCCGGTCAATTGTTTCGCAGGAGTGATGTGATACGTTCTCAACGCGAGTTGTCTGTTCTCGGATATTTTGATACGGAAAAAATGGGAGTAAATCCTATACCTCATCCCGAAAATGGTACTGTGGATATTGAATATACAGTAGAAGAAAAATCATCTGACCAGTTGGAATTATCAGGAGGATTCGGACAGGGAAGGGTGGTAGGTTCATTAGGTGTTTCGTTCAATAATTTTTCTACACGTAATATATTCAAGAAAGGAGCATGGACACCGCTCCCTTCCGGTGATGGACAGAGAATGAGCATACGCGCTCAATCAAACGGAGTGTATTATCAGTCGTTCAATATGTCGTTCACCGAACCATGGCTTGGCGGAAAGAAGCCAAATTCACTTAGCATTACACCGTATTTTAATATTGTTTCTAACGGATTAGAAAAAGGTAATCCGCAAAGAGGAGTGTTACAGATATTCGGCACAGCAGTTGGATTAGGAAGAAGAAAAAAAATCCCCGATGATTTCTTTTTTGCGCAGTATGAAGCCAATTATCAACTTTATGTTTTGAATAATTATCGCAGTGTTTTTTCCTTTGCAGACGGGAAAGCAAATAATCTGAACCTGAAATACACTATCTCCCGCAATTCTGTAGATGACCTTATCTATCCCAAAAGCGGTTCACAAATTTCATTCTCTTCGCAATTTACTCCACCATACTCACTTTTCAAAACATGGATGGGAAAACAAATTGACTATACCGAACTCTCCGATAAAGAAAAATATAAATGGGTGGAATATTTTAAAATCAAATTCACCTCTGTATGGTACACCAAATTAGTTGGTAAGTTAGTATTGTACAACCGCTTGGGATATGGGTTCCTCGGCTACTACAACAAAAAACTTGGTCTCACTCCCTTTGAACGTTTCTTTTTAGGAGGCAGCGGACTTACCGGATATAATCCGTTAGATGGACGAGAAATTATTGCTATGCGCGGATATGATGACGGTGTTGTGTTTGACTTTGCCAAATCAGGAGAAAATACTGGTGGTGCTTCCATTGCCAAATACACGATGGAGCTTCGCTTTCCTATTTCATTAAATCCAAGTGCTACTATTTACGGACTTGCTTTTGCCGAAGCCGGTAACTCATGGGCTACTATCCGCAATTTCAATCCATTTGATATAAAACGTTCGGCTGGTATCGGGCTTCGGTTTTTCCTTCCTATGTTCGGTATGCTTGGCTTTGATTATGGATGGCGATTTAATGATATTCCATTCCATCCGGGCATGCAAAAGTCGCAGTTCCATTTTACAATTGGAGCTAATTTGGGAGAACTGTGATACGAAGAATAAATTGTTCTATTGTTCTATTGTTCTATTGTTCTATTGTTCTATTGTTCTATTGTTCTATTGTTCTATTGTTCTATTGTTCTTAGGACTTACGCAGAGTTTTATTATTCTGCCACAAAGGCACCAAGGCACAAAGAAATTCTGTTAAATTATTCTCTGGCAAAGCAAAAACTTGGTGTCTTTGTGTCTTAGTGGCATAAATTTTAGTTTATAAATGAATGGTTGCATAAGTCCTAAATGAATAACGATTGATTTGACATGATCTCCAAATAAATTGTAGTTAGTTCTTTAACTTTTGCGAAACATTGACTCGTATGTTGGGCAAAAGACAATGAGAGTTTGATACTCTCTTGTCAGAGTTTGATACTCTCACGCCAGAGTTTGATACTCTCTTACCAGAGTGCCACACTCTCACGCCAGAGTTTGATACTCTCTTACCAGAGTGTCACACTCTCTTGCCAGAGTTTGATACTCTCTTGCCAGAGTGTCACACTCTCACGCCAGAGTTTGATACTCTCTCGTGAAATCCTTACAATGATAACAGAGATTTTTAACTTTTTGTCTTACGTGTAGGTCCTTTTGCAGTATCAACAACTACTTTAAAGCCCCATTCTGAGAGAGCTTCCTCATTACCTGTATTTTGCACAAGCAAATAATCACGGATAACCGTAATCATATTATACATTGTATTGAGTGATTGAGATGTTTGTCCTTCGCCTCTTCCAAAAATAAGCTCGGCTTGCTCGTTCAAGTTCTCAGCTTGAGCATGAAGAGCAATGGACTGTCTGCGTTTGGTATCAGCATTAACGAGTTGAGTGTTGTAGTTGGACATGTTTACCTTAGTAAAAGTGTTCAACGGACTGTTAGCGCCCAGTGCTATATGCTTAGCCAATACATCCCTAAGCAATGTAATGAAAACATCAGGTTGCTTTATGGGAATTTCTACTTTAACTGTTTTACGTGCCATAATAAATAAATTTAAAGATTGATAAATATTTTTGAAGATTATATCCCGTTTAGAACTAACTGTTAAATTAAATTTCTATTTCGGCTACGCTCAATAACCATGATTTTAATATGCAAATGTAAACATTATTTTTATATGAACAACTATTTTTTTTACATAGGACTTACGTAGGGTTTTCTTATTCTGCCACAAAGTTGCCAAGGCACAAAGATACACTAATAAAATTCACAGATTTTCTCATTGATAATCAGTAAATATGTGATAAAAATAAACTTCTACGTAAGTCATAAAACTATTTTGTAGAGTGGTTCATTAAAACTGCATATTCACTCTTTTGCTGCCCTCTTCCGTTCTCGGAAATCTGTAGATTGCACCAAAACAATATTGAACATGGTTGCTTACTCCATTAATCATTCTGAATTTTGCAATACCCTGAAAGTTCAATCCTATGAATGGTTTGAGCCAAATATTAAAACCTATTCCAAGGTTGTTTGTAGGAGCTCCTTTGACCTTTGCATAAAAATCTCTGTAAGTATAACCATATCCAAATATAATATATGGCTCACCCCAATAAAATTTTTTAAGATTATCTTCTTTAACTAAATGTGATTGAACTAAGAAATCAAATAAATTATATTTAATAATGGCATCAAAAGAAAAGTATAAATTGTGATTGCTGACTTTAGCTATTTCACCATTGATAATTGTACCATTAACATATTTATTGTAGCTAACTGCTGCATCAAGGGTTACACCAACTCCTAAAAAACGTCCTCCGTGAATTCTGGATGGATAAGGTACCATCATCAAATTGCGGAATGATGGCATTCTTTTTCCATCATCATCTATGGCATTCCAGTCCAGTCCGATAGCCCATCTCATTTTTGAATTTTGTGCAACAGATGGAGTAAATTTTGCAACTGTTATGAACACAAAAAGAATGAATATTGCAAATTTTGTTTTCACGTACAAGTTATTTTTTTATAAACTTACATAAAATTTTAATTACACAATGACGAACTAAAAGATTACTGTTTGGGTACACGTCATGGCGAACTAATCAATTTTCTTTACAGGCATCTTCTTGCTTCATTGTGTTACGCCCATTCGCAATAACGTATTCAGTTTGCATAACATCAATTATTCACTAATCTTTTCCACCATAGTTTTGTTTTGTTCTGATTTGATTCATCGCTGTAACCATAACCATAACTATAATAACCATAACCATAACCATATTTCTTATTGTGCTTTGTAGCATTGATTAACATAGCCATATTATGCAATCTTTTTTCTTTGTAAAACGATTCCGCAATGTTTAACAATTGTTTGTCGAAATAATTAGCTCTGACTACATAAACAAAAACATCTGCATAATCATTTACCAAAAGAGTATCTGTTACGAATCCTAAAGGAGGAGTATCCACCACAACATAATCGTAGAGTTCATTCGCTTTTCCGAACATTTCTTTTACCCGTTTATTCATTAACAGTTCAGCAGGGTTTGGCGGAATTTCGCCTGAAGAAATCAAATCTAAATTATCTAAACCGGGTACTTTCTGAATGATATCTTGAAAGGATACACTACTGTCTATAATATATTTTGTTATACCAATTGATTCCTGAATTCCCAAACGTTTTAGAATTTTTGGCGCTCTGAAATCTAAACCGATAAGAAGCACCTTCTTACCTGACATCGCAATTATTGCAGCCAAATTCATAGAGATAAATGTTTTTCCTTCTTTGGTTCCGGTGGAAGTTACAAATATGTTGTGACTTTTACTTTGAGAATTACTGAGCATAAAATCAATATTGGTGCGCACCCTTCTCAATGACTCGGCAATATGAGATTTTTTTTCTTTTATCACCACCAATTTGTCATTTGATTTAGATAAAGGAACATCGCCTAAATATGGTAAGTTTAATTTATAGATATCCCGTTTGTCATGCACCTGAGTATCTAGTAAATCTCTTATGTAAATTATACAGATAGGAATAAGCAGACCAAATAATAATGCAATTAAATAAATTATTTTTCTATTCGGTGAAACAATTGCACCATTACTAAAAGAATGATCAATTATTTTGGTGTTGGCTACAGTTACTGCAAGTGCAATAGCCGTTTCTTCTCTTTTTTGTAAAAGATATAAATAGAGTGATTCTTTTATTTGTTGCTGCCTCTGAATTTCACGGTAAGTGCGTTCATACTTTGGCACATCCGTTATCTTTCCCGTGATATTACTTTCTTGATTACGCAATTCTTTGTTTTTAATTTGTAAGGATATCTTTAAGTTGGACAAACTTTCTTGCAAACTTTTATTTACATCTCCTATTTGCGAATCTAAATTTAAAATAACCGGATTTTTTTCATTTGAATTTTTCAGAATCTTGTTTCTTTCTAAAACAAATAAATTGTGTTGAACAATTAAACTAGTAATTGTTGGATCAGATAGCCCAAGATTGGAAGGAATTAAAGCGCTCTTTTTGTTATTTTTTATCAGATAGTCAAATACAAAATCAGCAAGTTGTATTTGGATACCGTTTTCTATTATTTGTTTTCCAATATCATCTTCGGCATTCAATAATAATTTTGCATCAGATGCTACATCCACCAATTTGTTTTTAGTTTTAAATGCTTCAACACTACCCTCTACTTCAGAAAGTTCTGCGGCAATAAACTTTATGCGATCTGTAATAAAATCAGCAGTATTTTTAGAAATTTGATTTTTATCTTCAATGGCATCTACATCATGTTGTTTAATTAAATTATCAACTATCATTGTCGCTTTTTCCTGAACATCGTCTTTTAATTTAATCAGAATAACATTTGATTTTTCATTGACCTTTTCAACCTTTATCTCTTTCAGGTATTGACTCACTACTTTATTTAGTGGTAGAATATTCACTTTAATATTTTGCCCTATCTGCGTATACTTATCAAAATCATTTGCTTTAATAATAATAGGACCAAGTTCTGTTTTGATTACTTCTTCAAATAAAAATTCACCAATCTCTTTTTTATTTGCATCTGTTAATTTATATTTTGTTTTAGATATCACCGAAATAGTGAAGAAAGTATTGATATCATAAATAGATGAATCGCCATTTAAAAAAGTAATGTTGATAGGAGGATTGCTGTATTCTTCAATGGGTATTGGACCTTCATCATTAGTGTATTGAATGTTTAAATGCAATTCTTTTGCAACACGAGTCATTAGTGATCTTGACTTTAAAATTTCAATTTCATTTTCTAAATTATCTTTACTGTCAAGAATTTTTAAATCTTTAAAAGCCGACTGTTCAGAAATGATAGTTCCTTTTGAGTCGTCTTTTATCAGGATGGTTGCTGATACTTCGTAAAGCGGAACGGTGTATCGCAAATAAACAAATGCTGAAGACAAGGCAAGAATCAATCCGACCAGGAACCATTCCCATCTAAAGAAATATTTCCCAAGAATTTCTTTTACGGTAACCGTTGGTTCAGCAGGTTCCACTAATGCGTAATTGTTTTGATTGCTATCCATTTATTTTTTAATAAGTATCATGGTGGTGAGAATTAAAGAGACAATAGAAAGAAAAACCTGAACTGATGGACTAACCATGGAAGAATTTCTTTTTGCACGATTGGGTTCAACATACACAACATCGTTTTGACTTAAATAATAAACAGGAGAAGTAAATATCTCTTTTGAAGTAAGATCTATACGCGTTTCTGTTTTTTTTCCATCAACATCTCTTATCACCAATACATTTGTACGCTTTCCCGTTATGTTCATATCTCCTGCCAACCCAAGCACTTCAAGCAAGGTGATGCGCTCGTTGGGAATAAGAAAAGTACCGGGTTTTTGAACATCACCCAATACTGTGACTTTGAAATTTAATATTCGCATAATGATAATAGGATTCGGCACATAAACTTCTAATTTTTTTTTAAGCAAGGCAGTTGCCTCCATGCGATTGGAACCTGCCATTTTTATTTTTCCCAGTACAGGAAAATCAATCATTCCATTTGAATCAATCAAATATCCGTATGGTTCCGGAGAACCAGTTACATAGCCCTGAGCAATCATTGGCGAAGAAATAAAATTAAACGGTTTAACAGCTTCCGGATCTAAACCTGTTACATTTATTGATAAAAAATCACCAGTACGAAAAACAGGATTATAATTATTAGTGCTGTCAGTTTTTGTTGTTCCTATTGTATCTTGAAAATAAACCACTTCTTTTTTGGACGCACAAGAAGAAAATAAAAAAGATAAAAGCAATGATAATAAATATACATAACTTCTGTTAGAGATAAAATTCATTTGAATATTGTATGATAAAAAATATACTTAACAAAATTAAAAATTATTTTACAATGGAGCATTCTATAGAAACGTACAGGTAAAATTTTCAATTACATAGGACTTACGCACTGATGTCATTGCATATGAGGAACGACCGAAGCAATCTGTTTTTTCATGTAGAAATTGAGATTGCTTCCTGCTTCGCAGTCGCAATGACGATCATGACGTGTGCCCGATAAGAATAAGAAGATGGCGGGTCAAAGCCCGCCATGACGAACTAATGATGGCGGGTCAAGCCCGCCATGACGAACTAATGAGGTGGCGGGTCAAGCCCGCCATGACGAACTAAAATGCTTTCATTGTTTTATACTCAAGCACTGCGTTTTCTTCTAACAAGAATATTAAAAACTGCTTTACAGAAATATTTGGTGTCTGTAGTGTAAGGGTGTTTTATTTTTTCTTCTAAATATTCACGGTCAGATTTCAGCACACTTTCAAGATTCCCTTTTCTATTTAATGCAACATACGGAGGAATACAACCCGGCTTTTGTTTTAGCCGTAACTCTTGTAAATCCTTGGGGATGTCTTGAAAATATCTTTTACTAACCGGTCTGACTCCAACTAATTTTAAGTCGCCTGATAATACATTAATCAGTTGTGGCAATTCATCTAACCAATAACGACGCATAAATTTTCCCCACGGTGTAATTCTGAAATCATTAGCAGGTTTGCCTGTTTTTTCATAGCCATTAAGCAATAAAATATAATCTTGCAAATATTCAGCATAAGGATGCATTGTTCTTAATTTATACACATTTATTATTTTTCCATTTTTTCCTATTCTGGGCATTTTGTATAAAAAGCCATAACTCGGGTTCATATCAAATGTTGGTTCTTTTATCTTCTTTGCAACAAAATATATCAACTCATTTATGTTTTGGTAATCTTTTATTTCAAATCCACAACTCACCAATCTACCTAGTACTTCGGATTTTGACAGCAATCGGTTTTTTCCACGAGTAAGAAGGAAATAAATCTTTTTAAAGCCCCATATTTTAGGGAAAATCCGCAAGAGAATAAATTCAAAACCAAAGTAGATGTTCTTGATTACAGGTATTTTTCCTAATTGTTTTCTTTTCCGTCTGGCGGTATATGTTTCAAAACATCCTAAAAATAAATTATCATTTTTTAATTTTCCGTTGACAGTTTCAAAAAACTTATTGATAAATCGGATATGATTAACTTTTGTTAAATTAATAATAACATTGAGTTCATTGCGATTATTTAAAATGTTAAAAGGAGTTGTAGTAGATACTATCAATGTTTTTTCTGATTCAATATCCGTATGTTTTAGAAAATAATCATATACTTCTTTTCCTGATTCCTGAACTACTAAATCATTCATGATATTATATTGTTGCATTGTTGCATTGTTATGCCCTTTCAGGGCGTGATGCTGTATAGATTTTTCTCACAGGGCGATGCCCTGTGTTATGATATAAAATGCCCTTTCAGGGCATACATTGTTTCATTGTTACATACGGTTAATGATGAGGCAAAGATAATAAGTTTTTTGTTATACATTGTTACATTGTTTCATTGTTGCATTGTTATGCCCTTTCAGGGCGTGATGCTGTATAGATTTTTCTCACAGGGCGATGCCCTGTGTTATGATATAATGCCCTTTCAGGGCATAACATTGTTGCATACGGTTAATGATAAGGCAAACCTACATAAAATTTTTGAATTACACATATTTTCGGCAAGTGCTCAAATACCGAAACGGGATAAAAATCAAAAAGAATTTATGGAAGAAATTGTTGTTCTTTATTGATGGCGGGTCAAAGCCCGCCATGACGAATTAATGAGGGCGGGTCAAGCCCGCCATGACGAACTAATGATGGCGGGTCAAGCCCGCCATGACGAATTAATGAGGGCGGGTCAATCCCACCATGACGAACTAATGATGGCGGGTCAAGCCCGCCATGACGAACTAATGAGGTGGCGGGTCAATCCCACCATGACGAACTAAGGAGATAATTGATTTAAGTGATTAGTAAACGTTTCACTTGATTTTTCAGATTTTGAATCAATAGTTCCTTGTACCAAAGCATTTTATTGTCTGTCCATCGTTGTGGGTGGAAAGTCATCATGACTTGATTTGGGAAATTTTTTCGTTCAATGTCTTTTATAATATCAAAAGTAGAATGATAACTGCGTTTCAAAAAATCCGGATTATTATACGCATTTTTATCCATTGCTTTGTCGCGAATACTGAATTGTCCATCCCATCGTCTGCCTGTATCAGAGAGATAGAAAGTTTGATTGAAATCTAAATCAAAGTAAGGTTCTGCAAGTAGACCCAATTTTTTGTAATCATACTTTTTCCAAATGTCGCGGTTATCGAATTTTGACATAACACTTCCGTGCATACAAATAGTACTGACCGGCACAATTTTCCTAAACATTTCCAAGTTGCGACAAAATTCATCATACGCCTTATCCACATTGCCATTGGAAGTGCTCATGGTTTCATAATGATAACCGATTTCGTGACCCATTGCTGACATTTCTAAAATCATCTTTTCGTCATAACTTTGTGGAATTGTTCTGAAGTAATAAGTTCCTGTAATACCTATGGCATTTTGAATTTTAGCAAAATGTAAAGAATTTTTTTTGTGAGTATCTACATCGTGGCGGAGTGTAATAGATTTTTGATTTACTGCATAAGTTTTAGTTTGAAAAAACTTGTAAGGTAAAAATTCAAAGCCAAATTGCTGCAGAGCATTGAGTAGTTTTTGATATGCTTGAATGGTAAAATCCATAGTAATCAGGCATTGTTAATTTGGTATAGATTTTTAGATTGCTTCGGTCGTGCCTCCCTCGCAATGACGTTTAAATTGAGCGTCATTGCGAACCATGAGGAACGAAATGGGAAGCCATCCCTATATTTATTTAACAATACCAATTTTTAATTTGTTTTTATCTTCTCAATAGTTTTTAAAACTTTTGCCGGAACACCGCCAACAAATGTATATGGCGGTACGTCTTTCGTTACTACGGATCCTGCGGCTACGATTGAATTTTCTCCGATAGTAACACCGGGAAGTATTATCACATTAATAGCAATCCACGCTCCTCTTTTTATAAGCACAGGTTTTGCAATATTAGAAGATTCGCCAAGAATTTCTCTTAATGGAGCAGTAGGATTTGAGTGTGTTAAAATGCAAACACCTCCTGCTAAAGAAACATAATCTTCTATGGTGATTAAATTTGGTTTAGCTCTATCTAATATATTACCACCGCCCATAAATACATTTTTACCTATATTAACTCCTCTTAATCTTTCTAATCTACATCTACTACTTGAACCGATTGGCAATCTTGTCATAGCCACCGACTGAATTATTTTTCCGATAAACGATTTGATTAATTGACCAAATGTTTTTGCTTCTAAATGAGCACTTCCATTTTGACTTTGGGCTGCTCTAAGAAATATGTTGCCCATAATTAGTGTGGTGTATTTTTGTTTTTAGATAAAAATCTAATTTGGTAATCCGGATTTTCTTTCATTATACTTATACTTTCAGGATACATTTCTATTAGCCATAAGAAAAATGCAGTAACATCGATTTTTTCTTCTAACATTTTCATTCGTCTGATTTGAAAAATATTTTTTAAATCATGTAAATGAATTAATTCTTTTAGTTTTTCAAATAAACCATTTTGGTTATTTGGTTTAATTCCATAAGTTAATTGATAGTTATTCTCAATATCTTTAAGTACGCTAATTTTGTCAATAAAATTACTAAATCTGACTGATGGTGTGCCTAACATTGCTGCTTCTACTGCCATACTTTGACTGTCGCCCAAATAAATATCGGCATAATACATAATATGATGAATATCTAATGGATTTATTTTTAGTTGATATTTTTCAAACTTTGGCTCCAATTTTCTTTCGGAAGAAATATAAACATCTCCGGTTTCAGATAAAAGAGAAATTACTTTGTGTGCAATATCGGGTGTAAATCCTTTTGCATTATCATCATGATATGCATTTAAGTTTACAAAACGCAACAAGTAATAATTCTTGTTTTCAGGAAAATATCTTTTTACAATTTCCTTGTTTGGACTGAAGCGATTCGGGTGAAGATATGCTAACTTGTGGTATCCGTTATAGAAGATAGTTTTATTATTCCATTTTCCATTATTACAACCTTTAGGTGAAATAATATGCGAGGCAAATGGGTATGTAATCGTGGCAAAATTCTTTATAATTGCTTCATCATCTTCACTAAAAATTATTGAAGGAATGTTAAGTAGTTTGCCGATATGAGATATTTCAGGAGTGGAACCTAACATTAAATCCGGTTTGTTTTTTTTGCAAAACTTAAAAAGTTCCCAATCTTTTTTTACAATACCGATAGCAATTCCGATTTTACCATCTGCTCTTCCATCGGGCAATACGTTAGTGTATGTATATCCCGATTCAATTAGCAGAGATTCAAGAATATCTTTTTTTTTAATCAGAATAAAAACTTTATGTTTCTTGTTTATTAAAGCATCAATAACATTTCGGAACAAGTGGAAATGTGCAGGATGTCCAATAAAGAAAAGACATTTCATAAAATTTATTGCGTTGAACTTTGATTTCTCATTTCAGTTTGAAAAACCGATTGGGGTTTATGTAAAAAAATCAGAGAAAGAAAGGGTTTTGCGATTTTTAGCATTGTTGTCAAAATAAAATTGTAAGATGGATAATCAAGATAACTGCAATTTGGGGGTTCCATTATTTCATCCAATTGTTTTCTTGTTAAATCCAATTTTTTTAATACAAAAACAAGCATCGGTTCAACATCTTCTTTTGTATAAGGTGGTTGTGCTAATTGTTTCAAGGCATAATCACGTTCTATTTCTCCGCTAAGAATTAAAGACGAGTAGGTTATTTTACGTTTATCAATTCCAAACTTTTTATACATCCAATAGGAGATTGCAAATTTTGTAAACGAATTTTCATAATGATGCCCTCCATAATATTTCCATCCGTAGGTGTTAATCAAAAAATTTTGAGCATTTGTTTTATTATAGTTAATATAATAGTATGGATATACACTCTTTATTTTTCTAAAAAATCCGTAGTAAAACAAGTTAAACAATGTATAGTTTGGAAAGGTTTTTAATTTCACCTTACCAAATTTTTTATGCACAGCAAGTAATTGCCTTCCATCACCGTAAGTCCATTCTTTGGGTTGCGAACCTTCGGATCTAAAATCATTACCTCTGAATATATATTTGATTCCCTCGCGTAATGCTATCTTATATAAAATTGCCTTAATGGATAGATCAGTTGGTGTGTCAATCCATGGCAATTTAGCGAGCATATAAGATCTTAATAAGTCCTTAATTTCTTCATACTCTATTACATAAGTTTCCAAATCAATATTTAAAGCCGAAGTCATTTTTTTGATATTCTTCACAGCTATTTCACTATTCCAACCATTATCTAAGTTAACGGCTAATGGGTTAAGACCATATTCACGGGATAGATGCAATAAATAAGAACTATCTGTGCCGCCACTTACTCCAATGATACAATCATATTGTTTTCCTCTGCCTTTCTTTTTTATTTTAGTAACCAAGTCATTCCAATAATTCTGTCCTTTATCACCTCTGGGATATGCTTCAACTAATTGATCGAATAAATGGGCATAATTTGAAACTCCATTTTCATCAAAAGTAATTCCCGGAATTGTTTCATCCCAAACTCCTCTTGCACATATTTGTTTTACTAATGTCATCTTAACTAAAATTATTTATTAATTCTTTCTTTTCGGGATAATTTATCAGAACTGCATTTCTTGCTCCATGATATACAAACAAACTACCCGCTGCCACTGCATGAGCGCCATTGTCTGTGGCTTCTCGTAAATGGTGCAACTTGCCTGCACCACCGCAAGCTATTACCGGAATATTAACGGCAGATGTAATTTGTCGTATTAATTCTAAGTCATATCCTTCCATCATTCCATCGTGAGTAATGCTGTTAATAATAATTTCACCGGCTCCCAGTTGCTCTGCTTTATGCGCTAAATCAATTGGTGTTTCAGAAACTTTTTCAATTCCTCCGCAGATAAACGTTTGATATGTTCCAAGCCATTTTTTTTTCACATCAATAGAAACTACCACACTTTGATTGCCTATTAAATTTGCCAACTCGGTTACGAGTTTTGGATTTTTGACAAAGTATGTATTTAAAATTATTTTTTCTGCTCCAGCATGGATTAAGGCAATAGCATCTTTAGTTGTTTTGATACCGCCACCTACAGCAAAAGGCATAAAAGCTTCATCGCCAATTTGCTTAACAATATCTACTGAAATAGTTCTATTTTCTTTGGAAGCCAAGATGTCTAAAAATACTAATTCATCCACTTCCAAATCGTTGAATATTCTAACCGCATTGATAGGATCACCAATGTATCGGCATTTATCAAACTTGACCGTTTTCACTATCCCTTGTCCTTTCAATAATAATATAGGAATAACTCTTGGTCTAAACATTATGTTATTTGTTTGAGAAGTTTTGAATCAATTGCATACCGCTGCGATGACTTTTTTCCGGATGAAATTGAATGCCAACGATATTTTCTTTTTCAAAGCCGGAAACAAAGGACTGACCATAATCCGATTGAAAAAGAATATCCTCTTGGTAATTGCAACTCACAAAATAAGAATGAACGAAATAAAATAAATCATCTTTTGTAATAGCATGTGTCATTGCCGTATTTTTTTTTATTTCCACTTGGTTCCATCCCATGTGTGGAATCTTTAACTTATTGGATGCAAAATTAAATTTTTTAGTTTGAGCATCTATCCAACCTAATCCTTCTGCATCTCCTTCTTCGCTATAGTTCGTCATCAATTGCATGCCCAAACAAATGCCCATAATTGGGGTTTTATCTTCTAACACTTTTTTATTTAATATTTCTTTCAACCCGGTGTCTTTCAATTTTTTTATTCCATTTGCAAAATGACCTATACCTGGTAATAATAATTTTTCTGCCTTTAAAATATCAGAATGAGCAGAAGTAATTTGCACCTCAACTTGTAATCGTTGAAATATTTTTTGAATGGACCTTAAATTGCCCATTCCGTAGTCAATGATTGTGAGCATTAATGAGAATTTATTATTGTCTATTGATTATTGAATCAGGCATCAATAATCAATAATCAATTTTTTTGGAACTGCCCTCCTAAACTATTTCCATCACAAACTCTCCTTTCTCAACTGTATGCGGATTAAATACTATGAGGAAAGGGTCGGATAAATTACCTAATGTATATGCAAAGACGGTTTGTTTGGCACCTGAACTAAGCAATAGTCCTGCTTGCTTGGGCAACGCATCTTTGGTTGGCGATAAATAAAACTGCAAATCGGTTGTGCCTATGTTTTCTAATTTCACTGAATCCTCTGCACCAAAAGTATGCTTTACGATTGTATGTGTTTGTTTCGCCCCCACATGTCCTGTAAAAATAACCTGCTGTGCATCGCGGATGGCTTCCAAATCAAAATACTGATTGATGTTTTGTGGAGCAGAAGCATAT
>JAZDJJ010000054.1:0-6079 GCA_043804035.1 Bacteroidota bacterium | reverse complement strand
AAAATGGATAAGAAAATATGGACAACAAGCCGATGAAATAAAGAGTAATAGAGCAATAAAAATAGTAGAATTAGATGAGATGCACAGTTATATACAACGAAAAAAAACTATTGTTGGATATGGATTGCTGTTGATAGAAATTGGAAAAAATTCGTCCAATTCGTTTTGGGTGACAGGACAACAAAAACAGGTGAAAAGTTATGGAAGAAGATAAAGCACAAAAAATCAAAAAAATAATGACGGACTACTGGGAACCATATGAAAAGTTTGTACCAAAAGCAAACATATTCAAACAAAGAAGGAAACATTTACAGTAGAGGGTTATAATAGTTTATTGCGTCATTACTTGGCAAGATTAAGAAGAAAGACAAAATGCTATACTATAGCAAAAGCAAGGAAATGCTTGAATACTCTATAAAACTATTAATGCTAAAGCGGAATAATCAATTGTGTATACTTAGTTACTAATGCCAAAAATTTTATGTACGTTTACACTACCTAAATTCGTAACAAACCTATAAAATATGACACATAGTATATTTGTGAACAAATATACGCGTATATTTTTTACGAATCTATTCACTCATTTCAGATGTATATGTCAAGAGAACTGAATTTGAAAGATAAGATAATAATAAAGTATTTTTGTAACCTAATATCAAATACTATGTCATTTTCCAAAAGCATATTTACGTTTTACATTTTATATTTAACATTTTATATTTCTTATGCTCAGCCCTCTGAATATAAAATGACGCGACAGGATTATATTGAAAAATATAAAGACATCGCCATCAAGGAGATGCTGGAGCATAACATTCCCGCAAGCATTACACTTGCGCAGGGACTTCTTGAATCCGATAACGGCAATAGTGCATTGACAATGTATGCCAACAATCACTTTGGCATCAAATGCCACGATGGATGGAAGGGCAATACTTTTATTCAGGATGATGATGTAAAGAATGAATGTTTCAGAAAGTATAATACCGCAGAAGAATCCTTTGATGATCATTCTCTATTTCTCATCACACGAGGACGATATGCTTTTTTATTTGAATTGAAAAATACGGATTACAAGGGATGGGCAGAAGGATTGAAAGAAGCCGGTTACGCCACTAACCGTAGTTATTCCGAGCGTCTTATTAAGATTATTGATGATAATAGATTATTCCAATATGACCGTATTATGCTGATGCCTATTGATAAATACGAGACAAAAAAAGTTGAAAGAAAAATTATTAAACCCAAAGAATCTAATATTAGGAAAATTTATTTCAACAACAGAATAAAATATGTAGTCATTCAGGATGGAGAAACATATTACAAAATTGCGCAAGAGTTGGATATGCGATTATGGCAATTACACAATTACAACGAAGTAGGAAAACAAACTTGTTTGCAGGCAGGTGATATTGTTTATCTTCAACCCAAACGAAAACATTCGCGCAAAGAAGAATTTCATATTGTAAGATGGGGAGAAACTATGTATTACATTTCCCAATTGTATGGAATTAAAATGAAACATCTTTACAGAATGAATAATATGACGGATGGACAAGAACCGGTTGCAGGGCAAAAGATTTTTTTGAAGAAACAAAAGAAAAAATAAAGGTCTCTCCTTAATGAATGAACAGAAGAAAATTCCTGAACAAGTAGATGATATATTAGGGCGGTTCCAAAAATTAGTTTCGTTATTGCGACACAAAGCGACCCGCCTGCTGCGGGCAGGAGCGAAAGGGAAGCAATTTCTATAGGACTTACGCACTGATGTCATTGCGTAGGAGGAATGATCGAAGTAATCTATTTTTTCATGTAGAAATGAAGATTGCTTCCTGCTTCGTGCTCTTCGGCAAGCTCAGAGCAACGCCTCGCAGTCGCAATGACGATACGGATCTGCCTGTGCCGAACACGGCAGACAGGTTTGCATAAGTCCTATAATAAAAAAATAAATTCAAGTAAAAAAAGGTATTGTTAATAAAATATAGAGATTACTTTCTGCTTCGTGTCTTCAATCACAATGACGTTTATTTATGTTTTTAAAATTGTTATTTACCTCACCTATTTTAGTTAAACAACAGTGATAATGTTTTACTTTTGCACAATAGTTTTATATGCATAAAGAATTTGTAACATATCTTTCCCAATTTATTTCCGAAAACAGAAAAAAACGCTTTGAACAGGTACTGCAATCTCGTACCCGCCATATCACAGTTGTGCTGGAAGATATTTACCAGCCGCATAATGCCAGTGCTGTGCTCCGTTCCTGCGATTGCTTCGGCATACAGGATGTGCATATCATTGAGAATAAAAATAAATATACCACAAGTCCCGATGTAGAAATGGGATCTTCTAAATGGCTCACTATGTATCGCTATAATAGTAAGAAAGAAAATACACTTGATTGCATTCAGTGGCTGAAGAAAAACAAATACCGCATCATCGTAACTTCTCCCCATCCGGAAACAATCCTGCCTTGTATTGGTTCAGGATTTGGACAAGCAAAAACAAGTTGTAACATAGAAGAACTTGACATCACAGAAAAAACGGCTCTCTTTTTTGGGACCGAAATGAGAGGCGCAACTTCTGATGCTTTTGAACAAGCAGATGGTTTTGTGAAAATACCGATGGTGGGATTTACTGAAAGTTTGAACATCTCTGTTTCTGCTGCAATTTCTATTTTTATGATTACTTTGCGACTAAGAAAATCTTCTGTTAATTGGAAATTATCTAAAGAAGAAGAAACAGAAATCAAATTGCAATGGCTGAAAAACTCTATTCAGAAATCGGAATTGATAAAAGAAGAGGAGTTTTTGAAAACAAATATCTGCTCCGATAAAATCAGAGAACATTAATAATAGGACTTATGCAAGAATACTTTTTGTCTCTCGCCAAGCCGCAAAGCCGCAAAGAAATACGAAAATACTTTGCGTTTATCAAATCTGCGAGAAATATACAAAGTGCGTAAGTCCTAAATAAAAAAGAATTTTGAACATTATATATCCTCTCAAAATATAATAGAATGCAAAATGATTCAAATAAAGGCATTGTTAATTTGGTATAGATTTTTAGATTGCTTCGGTCGTTCCTCCCTCGCAAAGACGTTTAAATTGAGCGTCATTGCGAACCATGAGGAACGAAATGGGAAGCAATCCCTATACTTATTTAACAACACCCAAATAAATATGATGCAGTATTGTATTGAGCATCGCCGAAATATAAAATCCGTAGTCCGCAATTGGCTCGTTGTTTATTGCTTGCTGCCTGTTATTTACTGTATGTTTGTTTCATTTTCTTCTCCGTCTTACCAAATTGCCCGTCTCAAATACAATGGTGGTGGCGACTGGTATGTAAGTCCGTCTTCGCTTCCTAATCTTATTCGCTTCTGCAATAAAAATTTAGGAACAAACATTAAAGAAGATGAAGATATTGTGGAACCAGGAAGTAAAGATATTTTTAATTATCCTTTTGTGCACATGACAGGCCACGGAAATGTGATTTTCAATATGCAGGAAGCAGAGAACTTGCGTAACTATCTGATAGCAGGCGGATTTCTGAATATTAACGACAGTTATGGAATGAATCTTTTTATTCGCAGAGAGATGAAAAAGGTTTTTCCTGAACTTGATTTTGTGGAACTTCCACCATCGCATCCTATCTTTCATCAAAAATATAATTTTCCCAATGGAATTCCAAAAATCCATGAACATGACGGAAAGCCACCACAAGCATTTGGTATCATATACAACGAACGTTTGGTTTGTCTCTTCAACTTTGAAAGCGACATTGGTGATGGATGGGAAGATTTTGATGTTCATCATGATTCTGAAGAAACACGAATCAAAGCACTTAAAATGGGAGCAAATATTATTCAATATGTAATGATGGGAGGGGAAATAAAAAAATAAGGCATAGATATTGAAAATATAATTATCCAAAAATATCTTTTTATGAAAAAATATTTCATCTTTTTTATTTTATTGCTGAGTATGAATAGTTGCACAAACTCCATACGGCTTCAGGTGCTACAACCTGCACAAATTACTATGCCTGAACATATTAAGAAATTTGTTGTTGCTAATCGGAGCCGGGCTTCAAAAAATAATCAAGCGATGAATATTATTGAAGGTGTCCTGACTGGTGAAGAACCATGGGCTGATAGAGAGGGTGCTGGAGATTGTTTGTACGGATTTATAGATATGATGACAAAAACTCCACACTTCACTGTAACTCAGGCAGCGGGTGTTGATTTGTATGGCACAGGCACCAGCATTTTTCCTATTCCACTGAGATGGGACGAAGTTGAAAAAATATGCAAGGATAATAATGCCGATGCGATGGTCGTGCTTGAAGCATTTGACTCTGATTCGCGAATTGATTTATCTTCCAGGCAGGTGCAAACAAAAGGACAAGAAGGACAGCCCATAACCGTGATAGAGCATTATGCAAATGCTAAAATGGAAATTACAACAGGATGGAGAGTATATGAGCCGAAAACAAAAAGCATAATTGATGAATATAAATTTTCTGATTTTCTTGATTTTAACAGTAAAGGAACTTCTCCGGAAGATGCAAAAGCAAAACTTCCTTCCAAACGCGATTGCATCAATAAAACAGGATTTCATGTAGGGAAAAAATATGGTTACAGAATTGCTCCCCAATGGATTTTGGTTATCCGCAATTACTACAACAAAGGAAATGACAATATGAAATTAGCAGCACGAAAAATAAGACAAGTAAATGACTGGAAAAATGCAATGGAACTATGGAAAAAAGAAGCACTGAACAATAATGTAAAAATTGCAGGAAGGGCTTCTTACAATATGGCGGTTGTCTGCGAACGTGAAGGAAATTTAGAAATTGCTCTTGAATGGGTAAAAAAATCTTATCTGTCAGGAAATAAAAACGCAAGAAATTACATGAATATATTGAACGCAAGAATTCAAGATGCAAAACGATTGAATGAACAAATGAAGTGAGATAATTATTGAACTTTAGATTCAATCTTATATTTAAGACCTTTCCATTTTATCATTTTTGCTTTTACATAGCCAACGGTAATTGGCGCTTCTATGAAAAGCGGGATACGATTTTTATCATCTGTAACCCATACAGTCATTTGTTCGCCACCTGAAAAAAGTGTTCCTTCAATAAGTTTTGCACGAAACTTTATGCAGTTGAATTTACCAAACCCTTCGGCATTATATACATCTTTCCCTATGTAGCGCAAGTAAGTAGGATACACTTTGTTTTCAAGAAACATATTCAGTGGAATGGTATCGTTTACTTTATATTTTGAAAAATCAATATTGCGAGAGTAGTAGATGAGTGAAAGCACATCGTAACTGCATTCATTAATGTTTGTAGAATCTAATCGTGGCATTTTATGTTTCCAACGTGTTAGAGAATATATTTTTTTCTTTGCATAGTTGAAATAACAATCTTCATAAATAAAGCGCTGCCCTTCATTAGTATTGCGAATAAAATGAAATGGACGCAAATTGTTTGTATCAACCCAGGCAAGAAAAGTATCGCGCACAGTATAAAACCAATCGTACTTTGGATAAGTTTTTCCGATGCTGACGAAATGGTAACAATCTATGCCTTTATAATTATCTGCATTCACATTGAAAGTAACTTCACCCGATTCTAACCAAATGAAGCCCCAGTTGTACCAAATCTTATACACAATTTCTTCCCCAAAAGTAAAAGCATCGTTTGTAATATTACATGGGTTTTCTTGCTCTTTCTCTCTAAAATATATGGCAGTTCCAAATAGAAGCGAGAAAGAAAAAATAATTAAGATGACCAATAACAACAGAAAGTATTTTATATGTTTCATTTGCGAAAGTCAATTTCTTTTTCCATATAAAAGTAGGGGATTATGTCCCGTTTTGTACCAACTATAGAAATTAAATTTCTTCTATAAATCTTTTTGGGGCGGTTCCAAAAATTGATTTCGTCATTGCGACTGCGAGGCACGAAGCAGGAAGCAATCTCTATTTCTACATAAAAAAACAGATTGCTTCAGTCGTTCCTCCTTCGCAATGACGTTTATTTGTATTTTTAGAACTGCCCT
>JAZDJJ010000053.1:0-7344 GCA_043804035.1 Bacteroidota bacterium | reverse complement strand
GGGATTGACCCGCCATCCCATCAGTTCGTCATGGCGGGCTTTGACCCGCCATCCCATCAGTTCGTCATGGCGGGATTTGACCCGCCACCTCATTAGTTTGTCATGGCGGGATTGACCCGCCATCCCATCAGTTCGTCATGGCGGGATTGACCCGCCATCTCATTAGTTTGTCATGGCGGACTTGATACGCCATCTCATTAGTTCGTCATGGCGGGATTGACCAGCCACCTCATTAGTTTGTCATGGCGGACTTGATCCGCCATCTCATTAGTTTGTCATGGCGGGATTGACCCGCCACCTCATTAGTTTGTCATGGCGGGATTGACCCGCCACCTCATTAGTTTGTCATGGCGGGATTGACCCGCCACCTCATTAATTCGTCATTGTGTAATTAAAATTTTATGTACGTTTTTTAGATATTCTACTAAAAAATCCAAGTTTGATTTTTACAATATCTCCGCAACAACAAAAGCGCTCCCTGTTACTAATATCAAATCTTTTCGGGATGCATTTTTCAAAGCAACCTTCAAAGCGTTTTTTACATTCGGAATTATTTGTCCTTTGAGCGAGTACTGTTTTGCCACCGCGGAAAGTTTTTCTGCCGGAAGTGCTCTTGGAATATTTGCCTGACAGAAATAATATTTTGCATTTGATGGGAGAATTTTCAAAATCCTGTTTATATCTTTATCATTAACTATTCCAAAAACTATATGCAAATTTTTATACTTAATTATTTTGACTTGCTCCAGCACTTCACGGATTCCTGCTTCGTTGTGTGCGATATCAGCAATTGTAAGCGGATGTTTTTTTAGAACTTGCCAACGTCCCATTATTCTTGTGATGGAAGAAACATTTGCAAGTCCTTTGCTGACAGAAGCAGATGAAATTTTTAAATCCGAAATATCATTAAGCACTTCAACCGAAGTGAGAACAGTTGCAATATTTTTTTTTTGATAAATTCCCGGTAATTCACATACGACTATGTTGGAAGGTTTTTTTTTATTCTTAAAAAAGGATTGTCCGTAAAAAAAAGATTTATTGTTTTTCCAAATATGTTTTGAATTTTTTACATTAACAAAGTCATTTGCAAAAATCAATCTTGCATTACATTCTTTTGTTTTGTTGATAAAAACATGAGCAACTTCTTTTTGTTTTTCTCCTACAATTGTAACTCCGTTCTTTTTGATAATACCTGCTTTTTCTTCTGCTATTTTTTCCAATGTATCGCCTAAAAGATTTACATGATCATAACTGATGTTTGTTATGATAGATAAAATCGGAGTAATAATATTTGTGGAGTCCAATCGTCCGCCAAGTCCGGTTTCAATTACAGCAATATCCACTTTTTGTTTTGCAAAAAAATCAAAAGCAAGCCCGACTGTCCATTCAAAAAAGGAAAGATTTATTCTATCAAAATGTTTTTTATTTTTCTGTACGAAATCAATTACAAATTTTTTCGGAATCATTTTACCGTTGATGCGGATCCGCTCTCTAAAATCCTTCAAATGCGGAGAAGTATAAAGTCCTGTTTTGTAACCGCTGCATTGCAAAATAGCAGCAAGAATATGCGACACAGATCCTTTTCCATTTGTACCGGCAATATGAATGCTTTTAAATTTTTTGTGAGGATGTCCAAGAATTTTATCAAGCAATATAGTATTCTTTAAATCTTTTTTATACGCGGCAGGACCAATGCGGTGGAACATCGGCAGGCAGTTATAGAGATAATCAATCGTTTGGCGGTAAGTCATAAAAATTCTCTTCTGCTTTTCTTAAAGTTTTTAAATCAAACGTACATAAAATTTTAATTACACATAAACGGAATAAAAATCAAAAAGGATTTATAAAAGAAACTAAATACGAAATACGAAATCCAAAGAACCAAATCCGAAACAAATAACAAACTAAATACGAAATACGAAATCCAAAGAACCAAATCCCTGCCTGCGGCAGGCAGGCGAAACAAATAACAAATACAAATATTAAAATCACCAATGCTAAACAAAATTGATAATTATACCCCAACGGAATAAAAATCAAAAAGGATTTATAGAAAAAAATTGTTGTTCTTTATTGATGGCGGGTCAAAGCCCGCCATGACGAACTAATGATGGCGGAGCAAGTCCGCCATGATGTGTGCCTGAACAGTAATAAAAATGGACGATTTCTATAGCGATTGTTTATTACATTTTCACCATTTTATTTTTTAAATTGTACCGTTGATTTTTTCCTTGTACGACAATCAAATAAATACCCACAGGCAAGAATGTTACTTCTATTTTTACTTCTTCTTCTGATGCTGTGATGAAGAAATTTTTTGAGAAAAATCGTCTGCCAATCAAATCATATATTTCTACTAATGTCGTTTCTTTTGGTAATCCGCTAAAATGCAAGTTTAAAAAATCGTTTGTGGGATTTGGATAAAATGTAATGCTGTAATTTTTATCTTCCGTGTAAGGATCAAAGAAAATAGCAATTATATTTGAATACGACAATGTGCCATCTATATCAACAGTTGATAAGCGATAATAATTGAATCCTATATAAGGATTTTTATCAATAGAGTTGTAACTGAGCAGTTGTGAGGAATTGCCTGCTGCTGATATTGTTGCAATAAATTCAAATGCTTTATTTGTATTCAATCGTTCTACTACAAAGTGCGAAGTATTGCTCTCGGATGCCGTTATCCATTCAAGAATGATTGTATTATCTTTTCTTTTTCCATAAAATGAAAGCAACTCTATCGGCAATGGTGGTTCGTCCCAACATGCTATTCCACTAAAACCAAAGCCATCATACGAGCCACCATAAGAAAAAACAGGTTGTGATAAAGAAGGACAAGGAACAGAGATTGTTGTATCAAATCCATCATACGAACCACCGAAAGAAAAAACCTGCTGCGGTAAAGTAGAGCAAGAAGTATAACTTGTATCAAATCCATCATACGAACCACCAACGAAAATATTTGTTGTAAGCACAGGGCAAGAAATACTTATCATAGCAATTCCGTCATACGCTCCGCCAATAAAAGGAACTGTTCCTGAAGGTGGCGGAGGTGTTACACATCTGGTGCTGTCTGTTGAAATTCCATTATACGAGCCACCGATAAAAATATTTGCTGTAAGAACAGGACAAGATGCTTCCTGCAAAGCAACTCCATTATACGAACCACCAATAAAAATATTTGCTGTAAGTACAGGACAAGATGTTTCCTGCAAAGCAATTCCATTATACGAGCCACCAATAAAAATATTTGCTGTAAGCACAGGACAAGATGTTTCCTGCAAAGCAATTCCATTATATGAACCGCCAACAAAAACATTTGCTGTAAGTACAGGACAAGATGTTTCCTGCAAAGCCACTCCATTATATGAACCACCGGTAAAAATATTTGTTGTAAGTACAGGACAAGTTGCTTCCTGTAAAGCAATTCCGTTATACGAGCCACCCAAAAAAATATTTGTTGTAAGCGCAGGGCAAGATATTTCCTGCAAAGCAATTCCATTATACTTACCGCCTATAAAAGGAACAGTTCCCGAAGGTGGCGGTGGCGTCACACATCTGACACTATCCGCTGAAAAGCCATCATACGAGCCACCCAAAAAAATATTTGCCGTAAGAACAGCACAAGAAACGTTTATCGTGGCAAAACCATCATACGAGCCACCTAAAAAAATATTTGTCGTAAGCACAGCACAAGACACTTCTTTGTTATCAAAACCATCATAACTTCCACCTTTATATTGAGAAAAAGAAAGTGAAGACAAAAGCAAAAGACAAAGCAATACTGACCAACTACGAAATTGATAGCAAATAGCAAATAGCAAATAGAAGATAGAAAATATTTGTTTCATTTTTTATTTTGTTTTGCTGTTACAAGCGACTTGCTAAATATTTTAATGAACTCAAAACTTTCTGGCAAAAGAAATTTCAAATCAACGTCATCGTTATCAACCAAATTTGCTTTTTTTATTAATCTAAACCAATAGTTTGATTCTCTCACTTCTTTCAAACCCACTTGTGTTTTGTGAATAAAATCCGCTCTTGATTCTGCACCAATTGATTCTTCGTAGTTTGCGCCTACGGAATAACCTGCACGAAACAATTGTCCATAAATATGTTTCCCTGCATATGTTTTGCAAAGTTTGCTTTCTAATTTCATAATTCTTACAGCAAACTCCAACAAACGTTCAGACAACTGCTCTCTAAAATCAATTTTACTATTTTCCATCATCATATTTTCTATTTGCTATTATCATTTACAATTTATAATTTTATCATAGTTAATCATTTAATCACATAAATCATAGTTCAGACATCCTACCTCGCTCCCCGCCCTCCTGTCCAAGAATCACGATTCCATCTTGTATCTTCATAAACGTGATGTCTTGTTGAAATACGCAATTCTGCTACAGCATTTCCCCAAAAACCACCTCTCATTCCTATCAGATTAGCAGTTGAAAAATTAGTAGTAGTGGTGCCTGCTGCTGGCCAGACGCCAATATTATGGTTTGCTGTAAGAACATCTATTGAGCCATCACCCCAGGTTCGTGTATAGACATTGCTTGCGGGAGTTGAGTGCATAGCAACTGTGAACTCAATAATATTTCCCGACATCTCCATTGCTCCGTAGTAAGAAGCGCCTGCTGTTGTTCGTGTGCTACTTGAAGTAGAAAAAATACCTGCCCTCACAGGACCTTGTCCGCCATCACCATTGACAAAAATTACACTCACACAGTTGCTATTTCCTGTTGTTAATACTTCTGTGCCATTCTCACCGGAAAATATGGGGGAGCCGGTAAAAGTATTTCCATTACTGATAGTAGTATTTCCCCAGGCATATTCACCTGCAACCCAGCCGGCGCTTCCTCTTGCTGCTTTTTCCCATTCAAGTTCTGTGGGTGGCCGCAGGGCAGCCCAATCAAGCAAAGCAGAAAAGTCAGACCAGGATAACCAATTTTGTGCTCTGTCGGGGCGCCCTGCTAAATATGTGGTACCACTTACAAATTGTGTTTGATTTCTAAAAGTCAGATTTCCGGGATAGCGGATAAGTTGCTGTGTCTGATTAAGAGTATTTAAAAATGTGACATAAAGTTCTTCAGGGATTTCGTATTTCATAATATAAAATCCATAATATCCTTTAGGCCAGGCAGCAGGAACGCCGGTAATGGGTATTGCCGGGTCAATTAAATAAAAATTACTTGCTGCTATTTCAAAAGCACTTGTGATAAGCATTGGGTTGTTGTCGGCAGCAGTGTTTCTGAATCTGTGATCAGACGTTGCATCGCCAAGATAAAAGTCGTATTGCGGGCAATACACCATTTCTATACCTATCACTTTTGTAGAAAGCGACATTGTATTTGCGGGCAGGTTTGAAATATACAGAGATACATTAGAAGAGATTGTTCCAGAACCCGCTGTATTTCTTCTGAGCATAATTCCTCCTGTGGCATCATCAAGTGTTGCTCCTTGCACTGTGCTTCCTGCGGCAGCATTGATTGTTGTCATTGCTTCTAAATTAGCACCAAAGGAATGCGCGGATGTTGTAGCGCTGAGTGTGCCGTGTGTAAAAGCAACATTTGAAAGCGCCAGACAATCTTTGAACTTTACAAATACCCACACAGCATCCCAGTTAGTAGGCGCCAGCGCAACGCGCCAACTGTTATCCCACGAGAGAGTGAAAGCAACGGTGCCTCCAACCCCGGCATTTTGGGTTACTACAATATTAGAAACTGTCAGGTTGTTTGCTAACATAACATTTGCGAATAATATCGCAGATACGGATAAACAAATTAGTTTTTTCATAGAGATTTTTTTTTGGTTAATTATTTATTATTTTTTTTATAATTATTTACCACAGAGACACAGAGTTCACAGAGTTTCACAGAAAACATCTTTAGGCAACTTTGCAAATTCTTTTGTAACAAGCGATACCAATTGTTCTTTAATTATCTTGTACGAAATTTCATTTATATTTTTTTGAGTAATCATCATCTCTGTGTTTCTTTATGTTCTCTGTGTCTCTGTGGTTCATAAGTTTATGTGGATAAATGTCATTGATTTATCAATCTTTTTATAATTATTTACCACAGAGACACGGAGTTCACAGAGGTTCACAGAATCTTAGTGGCATAAATTTTAGTTTATAAATGAATGTTTGCGTAAGTCCTGTTTCTATTATCATTTACAATTTATAATTTTATCATAGTTAATCATTTAATCACATAAATCATAGTTCAGACATCCTACCTCGCTCCTCTTCCGCCCATAGCACCATCACGAGCAACAGAAGCCCAGTCATAAATCATATATCTTGATGAAACACGGACATTTTCCGCTGCTTCGCACCATGCACCACTTTTTGAACCAACTAAATTTGTAGCGTTTGGAGCACTGACAGTGATATTCCACGCAGGCCAGGTTGCAACATCATGGTTTGCTGTACCAACATCTATTGTACCATTACCCCATGTTCGTGTATAAAGATTACTTGCCCCTGTTGAATGCATAGTAACTACATATTCTCTTACATTTCCACTCATTTCCATCACTCCGTAGTATGATGCTCCGGCTGTTGTTCGTGTGCTGCTTGAGGTAGCATAGATACCAGCTCTCACAGGACCTTGTCCGTAATCACCATTGACAAAACCAGCGATGGGTCCATAATTACAATTTCCTGTTGTCAATACTTCTGTACCATTCTCACCGGTGAATGACGGAGAAGCAGTAAAAGTATTTCCATTAGTAATTGTAGTATTTCCCCAGGCATATTCACCTGCAACCCAGCCGGCGTTTCCTCTTGCTGCTTTTTCCCATTCAAGTTCTGTGGGTGGCCGCAGGGCAGCCCAATCAAGCAAAGCAGAATAGTCAGCCCAAGATAAATAATTTTGTGCTCTGTCGGGGCGCCCTGCAAGATATGTAGTGCCACTTACAAATTGTGTTTGATTTCTATAAGTACCTACATTCCCAGGATAGCGAATAAGTTGCTGTGTCTGATTAAGAGTATTTAAAAATTCCACATAAAGACCTTCTGTGATTTCGTGTTTCATAATATAAAAACCATACTGTCCTTTAGGCCAAGCGGCAGGAACGCCTGTAATAGATATTCCCGGATTCGTCAGATAAAAAGTGCTTGCGGCTGTTTCAAAAGCACTTGTGATAAGCATTGGGTTGTTATCAGTAGCAGTATTTCTGAATCTATCAGCACAAGTTGCATCGCCAAGATAAAAGTCGTATTGCGGGCAATACACCATTTCTATACCTATCACTTTTGTAGAAAGCGACATTGTATTTGCGGGCAGGTTTGAAATATACAGAGATACATTATAAGAAATTGTTCCTGAA
>JAZDJJ010000052.1:0-20440 GCA_043804035.1 Bacteroidota bacterium | reverse complement strand
TGGGCAGTTCTAAAAATACAAATAAACGTCATTGCGAAGGAGGAACGACTGAAGCAATCTGTTTTTTTATGTAGAAATAGAGATTGCTTCCTGCTTCGTGCCTCGCAGTCGCAATGACGAAATCAATTTTTGGAACCGCCCTATAAAGAATTTTGGCTAAAGCCAATTCATATCATTAAATTCTAAATCCACTACCTAAAGGTAGTGGCAATTAAGATAGTGGTAATTACAGAAACCTAAAACTATTTTCACACAGTTAGCGGTAGAACCAAAAAAATAATAATAAGCAAAATATGTTTCTGCGTAACATCAGGTAATAATTTATAAAACTTTGCGTCTCTGCGTCTTTGCGAGGCATAATTTTTTGTGTCAAAAAAAATCAACAAAAGATGAACCGAGTGTGGTTCATCAGTAATAATGAATGACAACTGAATAACAAAAGTTCTTTAACATACTAGTTCGCTCTATCGCTCTCCGATTTATCGGAGGGAGGAAAGTCCGGACAACAGAGAGCATCCTGCCCCAAGTCAATTGGGGGTCCTGATAAAGTAATTTTTCAGGAACAGACAGTGCTACAGAAAATAAACCGCTCTGATGAAAATCTGAGCAAGGGTGAAAACGCGGAGTAAGAGCCCACGCCTCCCGATAGCGATGTCGGAGAGGGGAAAACCTCAGGAGTTGCAAAGTCAAATAGTGAATGGCTGCTCGCCAATTCCGATTCAATCGGAATAATTCGCTGGTAGACCGCAAAGATAAATGATAGAGATCTCAAAAAACTGAGATACAAAATCCGGCTTACAGGTCTGGTATGTTTTTTTATTGAACTTAGGACTTACGCAAGAAATATCACTAAAGTCGTTTTCTTTGATAGGTTTTCACTCTACAATGTAACAATGTATGCCCGGAAAGGGCATTATATCATAACACAGGGCATCGCCCTGTGAGAGAAAATCTATACAGCATTACGCCCTGAAAGGGCATAACAATGAAACAATGAAACAATGAAACAACACTTTATCCTCCAATTTAAAGGTTTTGCGTAAGTCCTGGAACTTATTTTTTTCTTATTATACTTACTTTTCCTTTTTCAATTATCTCTTTGCTTCCTTTAGGGCATTTCGGTTTGTACTTAACTTCCCAATAATATTCGCCGGTAGGAACAATTTTGCCTTTGAGATTTTTTCCGCTCCACTTAACATTAGAATTTTTTGTTTCAAAAAGAATATATTTTTTATTGCTGTCAAAAACTTTCAAATTAAAATCAGTCATCTCATCAATATCATAATAAAATTCACTGTTGATAAATTCATTTTCAGGATTAAATAAAGGAAGATATCTGAACACAGCAAGGTCTTTTTTGAATTTTATTCGTATGCTATCAACGATAGTACATCCATTCTTTATAATAGCAACACGATAAATACCTGTTGTATCCACAGTAATCTTTTGCGTTGTTTCTAATGTTGACCAATTAAATGATGCTCCAAAATTTTTTGCATCAAGTATATATTTGTTTTCACAAACAGATATTTCTTTTGTCAGCAATTTATATTTTTCCGAAAATGGGTTTTCAATAATCTTGTTGCAATCAAAAGATTTTGAATTAGGAGAAACAAACTGCCATAAATTAGGAAGTCCGAAAGCGATACTTGCCGGTGAAAGATTTAATATTCCTTTTGTGTATTTGCAAAAAATTCCCTTTTCGTTGGGAGATTCTATTGCATCAAGAAAACTTCCGGGACGAGCCACATAAATTTTTCCATCAGGCGCTAATTGCAAACTGCCATAAGAATTATTTTTTTCATTTAAACTAATTTCAGTCATTGATTGATTCGCCAAGTCGTATTGTAAGATGCCGGATTTTCCTTTTAGAAAAGAAATATAAAGTTTAGAATCATCAGGAGAGAAACAAAGTCCATAAGGAAACCCATCCACAGTATTTTCAACAGGATCAGAAATCTTTCCCGTTGATTTATCAAAATTAAAAATACTAAAGTTGTTTTTTTCACGATAGCAAATTGCAGATGCTAATTTTTTGCCATTACATGATGCGCGCAAATATCCAATGGCTTCTCTATTTTCTTTTGCACCGGTTTCTGCATGCGTCAATCCCACTGCAGAAATAATCGGCTCTCCTATTCCTTGTGAAGTAACCGGAAAAACAAAAAAGCAATTTGAATTCCATTGATGTGTAATTATCCAAACATCTTTTCCATTTGCATGCTGAACTGCTGTAAGTTTTTCGGTTGATGATTCAATCAACTGAATATTTTTTTTAGTAACTATTCCTTTTCCCGCAGAAATATTTATTACTGAATAACATAATCCTTTTTTTCCGGCTTTTTCATCAACGGTAAAAAGAAAATAATTCTCATCTTTTTTATCTTTCAATAGAGATGTGCGAGGTGGCTGTTGAACAATTATTACTGATTGGGTGGAGGAATGAGAACCGTTTAGATTTTCTCCGTTTTGCATAATATTATGGCGTTTATCCCAAACAGTAATTCCATCGGTATAAAACAATAATTTTCCTTGTTCATCAGATGCAATGGCACATCCTTCAAGAGTAAAAAGTTTTCCATCATAAATTGGTTTTGCAATTCCTGAAGCAAAATCTAAACCTGCACCATTACCAAAATACCAAATGTGTTGGGCTGGAAGTAAAAAGTTAAAAGCAAAAAGTAAAAAGATAAGGGCAGTTCGGAAAATACAAATAAACGTCATTGCGAGGGTTGCCTTAAACAACCCGAAGCAATCTTCGTCCCTGCTACCTGTCTGCCGTGTTCTGCCTGTGCGTCCGCACGCAGACAAGTTCGGCACAGGCAGATTAGAGATTGCTTCCATTTCGCTTCGCTTCATGTCGCAATGACGAAACCAATTTTTGGAACTGCCCATAAAGGCAATAATTTTTTTCATCACTATTGATTATGTTCATTATTCGTTGTTCAATTTTTCCTGCAAGTATAAAAAAATTTGCACTATAGATTTTTCATCATTTGTATCAAACCATTTTATTTCTTTATCCTTTCTGAACCATGTCATCTGCCGTTTGGCAAACTGCCGGGTATGTAGTTTTATTAGTTCAACAGCAGTAACAAGATTGGTTTTATTTTCTATGTAATCAAATAATTCTTTATAGCCAAGAGTTTGCAAAGAATTTAATTTCCTGTGTGAAAATATTTTTTTGACTTCTTCCAAAAATCCTTCTGCCATCATTTTATCAACACGTGTATTTATTCTTTCATGTAATATTTCTTTTGAAACAGTCAGTCCTATTTTGACAATGGAAAAATCTTTTTTTTGTGTGTCTTCTTTTTTTATTTGATGAATGGCAGAAGACGAATTTGTTTTTCGTAATGAAGAATAAGTTTTTCCTGTGAGCAGACAAACTTCAATTGCACGGATAAGCCGATGAGGATTATTCAAATCAACTATTTTATAATATTCAGGATCTTTTTCAAGAAGTAGTTTTTGTAGAGCGATAATTTTTTCTTGCTTATACAAAAAGTTAAGTTCATTGCGGATGGCGGTATCTTTTTCGGGCATGGAATCAAATCCATTACACAGAGCATTTATATAAAGTCCGCTTCCACCAACTAAAAAAACCACATTCATTTTTTTGAAGAGAATTTTCAAAAGTTTTTCCGCTTCCACAGCAAACATGGATGCATTGTAATCGTCATAAATAGAAAGTGAATTAATAAAATGATGCCGCACTTCTCTCAATTCTTCAATGGATGGCTTTGCAGTACCAATATTCATTTCCCTATAAAATTGTCTTGAATCGGCAGAAATAATTTCGGAGTTAAATTTTTTTGCCAGCACAACGGCTGTTGCTGATTTTCCCACAGCAGTAGGTCCGCTAATGACAACAAGATATTTGTCGTTTTTTATATTGTTCATTTGCTTATTACTTTTTCTATGGAACACAGATGAGATGAATACAAATAAAATCAAAAAAATTTTGATTTAATCATTATCAGTGTCATCAGTGTTTTATTTTTTTCATTATCAGAAAGAAATTTTATTCACAGCAAGAATGCCCATCTCTTTAGCTTTTTGTATCATGAAATGGTATGCTTCCTGATAATCGTTTTGGATATGTCCGTCAAGGATGGCATCGCGGATAGTATCTTTTATGATGCCCACTGTTTTTGAAGGAGGAATATTAAAGACCTTCATGATAATTTCTCCGGTAATAGGTGGTTGCCAGTTGCGGATACGATCTTTTTCTTCCACCTCTTTTAATTTCGTTCTTACTAATTCAAAATTATTCAGGTATCGCTGAAGTTTATTTGGATTTTGTGTAGTGATGTCGGCTTCACACAAAAGCATAAGGTCGTCAATGTCGTCGCCTGCTTCAAATAATAATCTGCGAATGGCCGAATCCGTTACTTCTTCTTTTGCTAATATGATTGGACGCAGATGAAGAAATACTAATTTTTGCACATATCTCATTTTTTCATTCATCGGCAACTTGAGTGAATTAAAAATTTTCGGAATCATCTTTCCGCCTCTGTCTTCGTGTCCGTGAAAAGTCCATCCTTCGCGTTCATCAAAATGTTTTGTTTGTGGTTTGGCAATGTCATGAAGCAGTGCCGACCATCGCAACCATAAATTGTCGGTGTTGAGCGAAAGATTATCCAGCACTTGTAGCGTATGAAAAAAATTATCCTTATGCGATTTCCCATTGATAGTTTCCACTCCACGCAAATTTTCCATCAGCGGAAAAATAAACTGCATCAATCTTGTGTCGGACAAAAGTTTAAATCCAACAGAAGGAATAGGGGAAAGAATAATTTTGTTTATCTCATCAGCAATGCGCTCTTTGGAAATAATTTTTATACGCTCTTTATTTTGCGAAATGGCAACGAGTGATTTTTTTTCTATGTCAAAATTTAACTGTGTGGCAAAACGAATGGCTCGCATCATCCTGAGCGGATCATCTGAATAAGTGATATTCGGGTCAAGTGGTGTGCGGATAATTTTTTGTTCTATGTCTTTTATTCCGCCAAATGGGTCAAGGAGTTCTCCGTAATTCTTTTTGTTGAGTGAAACTGCCAGTGCATTGATAGTAAAATCACGTCTGTTCTGATCATCTTCCAACGTACCGTTTTCTACTGTTGGCTTTCGTGAATCATAACGATAAGATTCTTTTCTCGCTCCTACAAATTCTATTTCCAGACCTTCGTATTTAATATTGGCAGTGCCAAAATTTTTAAATACAGTAACATTTGTTTTTAATTTTTTTGCAATATGTTCAGCGACATCTGTTCCACTGCCGATAACAACAAAGTCAATGTCTTTGCAGGGGCGGGTTAAAAGCATATCGCGTACCCATCCACCAACAACATAAATGGGGACATTCATTTCATCTGTACAATCGGAAATGGTTTTGAAAATGGGATGTGATAATTGAATAGTCATTTATTGGAGAAAAGCCAAAATACATTTTTCATAAAACACAAAGAAAAGTTTAGAATGATTGAAGTATCTAAAGTTTCAAGTTTGAAGTCAGAACTTATGCATTTTATTTATGGGCAGTATTAAAAATACAAATAAACGTCATTGCGAGGGTTGCCTTAAGCAACCCGAAGCAATCTTTATCCCTGCTACCTGTCTGCCGTGTTCGGCACAGGCAGATTAGAGATTGCTTCCATTTCGCTTCGCTTCATGTCGCAAAGATGTATTCCATTTGCGTAATATCAGTTAATTCATTTTAATATTTTCCAACAAATCTTTGATGATAGTTTTTTGTTTATCTTTTTCGGAAAGTTCACGTTTTAGGATTTTTTCTGCAATCTCAATGGAAAGAATCGCCACTTGATTTTTCAGTTCAGTGATAGCAGCCATCTTTTCGTAATGAATATTTTCGCGTGCAATGGCAACTATATTTTTTGCTTCTTTGCTTGCGTTTTCTTTTGCTTCTTTAATAATTTTATCTCCTATTTCTCTTGCTTCTTTCACAATTCTATCGTGAGTATATCTGGCTTCTGCAATAATTTTTTCATGCCCTGCTTGTAGCGAAACCATTTCTTCGCGGGCTTTTTTTGCAGAGTCCAGCGCACTTTGAATAGATTGTTCGCGTTCGCTTAGTGCTTTCAGTATCGGCTTCCATGCAAATTTTTTCAGCAGCCATACAATGAGCAAAAAGATAAGTGTCATCCAGAACACAAGTCCAAATTCGGGTTGTAGAATCATAAAAATTTAAGTTTTAAATTTTTCCACTAAAAGACGGAACACGTCATTTTGTACGTATCTTATAGCGAATAGTACATTTTGCAAAAAAAATTAATTAATATTTGTCTGTAAAGTCACGAAATATAATAGAACACTGATAACACAGATTGTTATGATTTTATGAAATCATAATTTATCATAATCATCAGTCCGCCTCAGACGGATTCTATTTTTCCTGCTTTATGGACAGACATTATTTAAGTAACAACACAAGTAGTCCAATTACCATTGCAAAAAATGCAGCTCCTTCCACAAGTGCAGCTGTCAGAATCATATTAGCGCGAATATTTTCCATCGCTTCGGGCTGACGGGCAATGGCATTCACAGCGCCATTACCAATAAGTCCGATTCCTATGCTGCCACCTAATGCGGCAATTCCTGCTCCTAATGCAGCAATTCCATAACTAGATCCCATTCCTTCAGGAACACTTTGTGCTGCTTGTAAAATAATTGTAAGTAACATAAAATTAAATTTAGAGTTTAAAGTTTAAGGTTTAAGGTTCTTATAATTTTTTCGATTTCTTGTTTTGTAAGTCCTGTATATTTTATAATTTTTTCTATGGGCTCTTTCTCTAAAAGCATTTTTTTAGCAATCTCTATAGCGTTTTCTTTTTTTATTCTATATTCTTCATCCATTTTCATTGACCAAGTCATGCTTGCTTGATACCTAATGTCTTCAAGATATATTTTATAGTCCGATATTTCTTTTTTAGGTAAGTTATCTTCTTTTAGTATTTCCTTTGCTTCCTTTAATCCTTTGGCAGTGAAATTATCTTTTATTTTATTGGTCTTAAAATAATATATCCATTCGTCCAAAGTATCTTTAGCCAATTCGTCAAAACTATTTACTTTAATCAAATAGTATTCGGGAAAAATTTCTGCAACATCTTTTTTTATAAATAATTCTTTTTGTCTCTCTGATAATTGCAATGTGTCGTTTTTATGCAAACCGCAAAAGTTTGTTTTTCCATAATAAACATAATCCTCGCCTTGTCCTAAATCAAAATAAACAATGTTTATGGAGATAACCTTTTTGAGTTTTCCATATTTATCGCCCAGAAACAAATGGTCAATAACAAGTTTTGAAGTTCCATAAAGCATTCGTTGAAAATAATCGTGTTCAGTATTGTTTTGTATTTCAATTGCAATTAGTTCGCCTTTTGAATTTTCAACAAGCATATCAAAACGATTAAATTTATCATCGTAATATCTTTGATTACTCTCGCTTTCAAGAACGCTTTGAATGATAATATCTTCACGGAATAATTCGCTCAGAAATCCTTCAACAACTTTAAAATTGGCTTTGTTTCTCAAAAGTCGTTTTACTGCCCAGTCAAATCGTATAAGGTTTTTCATAATGGTTAGTTTAATGCTCAAAGTTTAATGTTTATTGATGTGCTTCTTCTATTGCTGAACCAAAATACATTGATGTGAGCAATGTAAATACATACGCCTGTAGGAATCCTACCAGCAATTCCAGTACATTCATAAACAAAGCAAATACTACAGAAACAATTGACACACTAGCGCCAAGCCACATATTCATTTCTGCAAAAATAAAAATCAAACTAATAAATGATAAAATAATAATATGTCCTGCTGTTATGTTTGCAAAAAGTCGAATTATCAATACAAGTGGTTTAAGGAAAATACCTATAATCTCTATCACTGTGATTAGAGGCAGAACTCCAATCGGAATGCCGGGCATAGCAAAAACATGTCTCCAATAATTTTTATTAGCAATAGAGATGGTGATAAGAAAGGTAAATATAGCAAGCGTCATCGGCACAGCAATGTTTCCTGTAAGATTAGCGCCTCCGGGAAAAAAAGGAATCAGTCCCATTATATTATTTATCCAGATAAAAAAAAATAAAGTGAGCAGATAAGGAAGATATTTTTCATATTTTTTTTCTCCAATGGCTGTTTTGACAATATCATCACGTACAAAAAATATAATTGGTTCCAGTAAACTTTGCAATCCTTTTGGTGCTTGTTCTTTTCTGCGATCGTAACTTCTTGCAACAGAAATAAAAATCAACAACAGAAAAATTACACTAATAAAAAGCGAAGCAACATTTTTTGTGATGGAAAAATCATAAAACTTTGAACCATCTTCTGAAAAAATTTTCCCATGTTCATTCAAGCGGTAAGAGTTATATGCAGCATGTCCGTGTTTAAATTTATTAGAAAAAAAAATGCTTATTCCTTTTTCAGGAGAATACAGAATTACCGGAAGCGGAATAGAAGTATGCCCCCATAGGTGCCAATCATGCTGGTCTGAAATATGTCCGAGGATGAATTTACCTGCATCAAATTTTTTTTTCCCTTCTTGTTCATGATTTTCACTTGCAAAAAGAGAAGGATATAAAAAAAAGAAAAGTAAAACAGAAAGAAGAAAAGTTTTTAAATTGTTTCTATAATTCATTATTTACAATGGTTCAAAATTTTTATGTGCAAACATACATATAATTTTAATTACATATCTTTTGCTTTTTCTAAAATTTTTAACTTTGAAAAATTTTTCATACTATAAAACTTAACTCTATGCTCCAACTTCAATCTTTCGTCTTTAATTCATTTCAGGAAAACACATACATCCTCTACGATGAAAACAAAGAATGCGTTATCATTGATCCGGGATGTTACCATGATTATGAACAAAAAGAACTTACTGACTTCATCAAGAAGGAAGAATTGAAACCCGTAAAATTTCTGAACACTCATGGTCATATTGATCATGTATTAGGCAATTCATTCGTAGCAAAAAAGTATAACATTGAATTGGGAATACACAAAGATGATTTACATATACTAAAATCAATGCAGCAGTTTGCTCATTTGTATGGATTGAGCGTCCAAAAATTTGATGAACCACTAACATTTTTGGATGAAGGCGACATTGTAAAGTTCGGTAACTCATCACTGGAAATTCTTTTCACTCCGGGACATTCTCCGGGAAGTTTATGCTTTGTAAATAAAGAAAAAAAAAATCATCATCAGCGGTGATGTACTTTTTTACGGAAGTATCGGCAGAACGGATTTACCCGGTGGAAATCATAAATCGCTTATCTCAAATATCAAGACAAAACTTTTTTCTTTTGATGATGACTTTGTTGTTTTTCCGGGTCACGGGCAGCAGACATCCATTGGCTTTGAGAAAAATAATAATCCATTTTTTACTTCATGAACAACGAAGAACTTTTTAAAAACATTATTTCTCATTGCAGAGAGTACGGATTTGTTTTTCCTTCATCCGAAATTTATGATGGACTCGGTGCCGTGTATGATTACGGACCTTATGGCGTTGAACTAAAAAATAATATCCGCGAATACTGGTGGAAATCAATGGTGCAGATGAACGATAATATTATAGGGCTTGATACTGCCATCTTCATGCACCCAACTACATGGAAAGCAAGCGGTCATGTGGATGCGTTCAGCGATCCTCTCATAGATAATATGGATTCAAAAAAACGTTATCGTGCCGATATCCTGATTGAAGAACACATAGCAAAAATCGAAACGAAAATTGACAAGGAAATACAGAAAGCAAAAAAACGTTTTGAGAATTTTGATGAGAAAATGTTCCGTTCTACAAATCCTAAAAGTGTAGAATATCAGAAAAAAATTAATGAAATAAATACACGACTTAAGGACGCGTTAGAGAAAAATAATTTGACAGAAGTAAAACAAATAATTATTGATTGCGAAATTGTTTGTCCTGTTTCAGGAACAAGAAACTGGACAGATGTTCGTCAGTTTAATTTAATGTTCTCCACACAGATGGGTTCTGTGAGCGAAAACACGAATACAATTTATTTACGACCTGAAACCGCACAGGGAATCTTTGTAAACTTTTTGAATGTACAGCGCTCAGCAAGAATGAAAATTCCGTTCGGTATTGCACAAACAGGAAAAGCGTTTCGCAACGAAATTGTTGCAAGGCAATTTTTATTCCGTATGCGTGAATTTGAACAAATGGAAATGCAATTCTTCATTCGCCCCGGTGAAGAAATGCAATGGTATAACTACTGGAAAGAAAAACGTTTGAAGTGGCATCACGCATTAAATTTTGGAGAAAACAATTACCGATTTCACGATCATCTCAAACTCGCACACTATGCAAATGCTGCATGTGATATTGAATTTGCTTTCCCATTCGGGTTCAAAGAAATTGAAGGCATCCACTCGCGTACCGATTTTGATTTGAGTTCTCACGAAAAATATTCAGGTAAGAAATTACAATATTTTGATTATGAGATGAACAAAAGTTATGTTCCTTATGTAATTGAAACTTCCATCGGATTAGACAGAATGTTTTTGTCTGTCCTTTCGGCTGCATATCTTGAGGAAAAACTTTCTGTGGAAAAAGCAGGAGAAGAAGAAACAGAACGCGTAGTGCTTCGCATACCTCCCGCCCTTGCTCCCATGAAAGTTGCTGTATTCCCATTAGTAAAAAAAGACATGCTCCCTGAAAAAGCAATGGAAATATTTAATAACCTGAAACAAATTTGCCAGTGTTACTATGAAGAAAAAGATACTATCGGCAAACGTTATCGCAGACAAGATGCCATTGGCACTCCATTTTGCATCACGATTGATTACCAGTCATTACAAGATAATTCAGTTACAATCCGCTACCGCGATACCATGGAGCAAGAGAGAATTTCTGTTGATAAAGTTGCTGATATTATTGAAGAGAAAATAAGTTTGAAAAATTTGCTTTCTTGCTAATATTGATTAATCGTTAATCGTTAATTGTTATTCGTTAATTGTTATTCGTTAATTGTTATTCGCAAATCGTAAATCTTAATTTCAAATGTCTGATTCTTTAGTCATAATTCCTACTTACAACGAAAAGGAAAATATAGAAAAAATGATTCGGAAAGTTTTTTCTCTTTCCGTTCCGTTTCACATTCTCATTGTTGATGACGGCTCGCCTGACGGAACTTCCGACATTGTAAAAAATCTTCAACAAAATTTTTCAGATAATCTTTTCATAGAAGAAAGAAAAGGAAAACAAGGACTCGGCACTGCATACATTTATGGATTCAACTGGGCGTTAAAAAAAAATTACGAATACATTTTTGAAATGGATGCAGATTTTTCTCATAACCCTGAAGACCTTATTCGGTTGCGTAATGCATGTATAAATGGAGCCGATGTGGCTATTGGCTCGCGTTATGTGAAAGGTGGCAAAGTGGAAAACTGGCCAGCAGGAAGAATTTTAATGTCTTATCTTGCTTCGGTTTATGTGAGAATAATTTTGTGGGTAAATATTTTTGATACTACTGCAGGATTTAAATGTTACCGAAGAAAAGTTTTAGAGGCGATTGATTTTAAAAAAATAAAATGCATCGGCTATGCTTTTCAGATTGAAATGAAATACACAGCCCACAAACTCGGTTTTAAGGTAACCGAAGTTCCCATTACTTTCAAAGACAGGCAGGAAGGTATTTCAAAAATGAGTATGGGGATTTTTAAGGAAGCATTCTGGGGTGTCTTACAGATGAGATTTAAAAAAATTAAAAAGAAATGAAGACGCTCATTACGAATACGAATATCGTTAACGAGGGAAAAATATTTCACGGAAATCTTCTGATTGAAGGTGAAGTAATAAAATCCATTTCCCCGCATTTGTCATCCCTTATTCATAACTCGGCATCTGTAATTGATGCTAAAGGTAAATATCTTTTTCCCGGTGTGATTGACGACCATGTGCATTTCCGCGAGCCGGGACTAACATACAAAGCAAATATTTACACTGAATCCAAAGCCGCGGTAGCAGGTGGTGTTACTTCTTTCATGGAAATGCCAAACACAATTCCGAATACGATTACACAAAAATTATTAGAAGAAAAATACAAACTTGCTTCTGAAAAATCTTTGGCAAACTTTTCATTTTACATTGGCGCTTCTAACGATAACATTGACGAAGTACTGAAAACAAATTCTAAAAATGTCTGCGGTGTGAAAGTTTTTATGGGTTCGTCCACAGGAGATATGCTGGTGGATAATCGCACAGCACTTGAAAATATTTTTTCCAAATGCAAACTTCTCCTTGCCATTCACTGTGAAGATGAATCAACTATCTGCGCGAACACGATAAAGTTTAGAGCAAAATACGGAGATGATATTCCGATAGAATGTCATCCGCAAATTCGCAGTGAAGAGGCATGCTTCAAGTCATCTTCTCTTGCTGTTGAGTTGGCGAAAAAATATAACACACGACTTCATATTCTTCATATATCCACAGCAAAGGAGTTGGAACTTTTTGATAACACTATTCCCTTGAAACAAAAACGAATTACTGCTGAGGCATGTATTCATCATCTTTGGTTTTCAGATGAAGATTACAAAATAAAAGGAAATCTCATCAAATGGAATCCAGCCATCAAAACAAAAAATGACAGAGAAGCGATTCTAAAAGGAGTGTTTGAAAATAAAATTGATGTCATAGCCACTGACCATGCACCACATACCTTGGAAGAGAAACAAAAAAAATATTTTGAATGTCCATCTGGCGCACCATTGATTCAACATTCATTAGTGGCAATGCTTGAACTCTATCATCAGAAAAAAATTTCTTTGGAAAAAATTACAGAGAAAATGTCTCACGCTGTGGCAGAATGTTTTCAAATTGATAAACGTGGTTATATTCGTGAAGGGTATTTTGCTGACCTTGTTCTGGTAGATTTGAATTCTCCATGGACTATAGAAAAATCAAATGTGTTGTCAAAATGCAGATGGTCGCCTTTTGAAGGAATTACTTTTCATTCACGTGTTACTCACACTTTCGTGAACGGGCATCTTGTTTACACAAAAGGAAAGTTTGATGAATCACAGAACGGACAGCGACTATTATTCAAGGGTTCTCCGCGTGTTTGACAACACAAACATTTTAAAAAACACTATGTTTTTATATATGAATTTTTTGCTTGTAGTTAATTACTTTTCTGTGTAACACCAGTTTGTCATTACTTATGAAACTTCCAAACATCCGCAACTTTTCCATAGACGAAATCAAAGATTTTTTTTCTAAAAAAAGGCGAAAAGTCGTTTCGTGCAGAGCAAGTATATGAATGGCTTTGGAAAAAATCAGCATGTTCGTTTGACGAGATGACCAATCTTGCAAAAACAGTACGCGAACTTCTGAAAGAAAATTTTTCTATTCCTGTGGTAAAAATTGATTCTATACAAATCAGCAAAGATGGAACTATAAAAAATGTTTTTCGCTTGTATGACGGAAATATTGTTGAAGGTGTTTTAATTCCTATTGAAAACAGAATGACTGCTTGCATATCTTCGCAAGTGGGATGTAGTTTAGATTGTTCGTTCTGTGCAACCGGAGGGCTCAAACAAATTCGCAATCTTGAAGCCGAAGAAATGTATGATCAGGTTGTGCTTATTAGAAAACAAGCGAAAGAAAAATATGGCATTCCTCTTTCAAATATTGTGTATATGGGTATGGGTGAACCGCTCCTCAATTACAAAAATGTTTTAAATTCAATTGAAAAAATTACTTCTGTGAATGGATTAGGAATATCTTCGCATCGCATCACGGTTTCTACAGCGGGAATTGCCGGAATGATAAAAAAATTAGGTGATGACAAAGTGAAATTTAACTTTGCACTCTCGTTGCATGCAGCCAATGATGAAAAGAGAAACAAAATCATGTCTATCAATAAACAAAATTCATTGGATGCGATTGCTGAAGCATTGGAATATTTTTATGCAAAAACCGGAACGCGGGTAACTTATGAGTATATCTTGTTCAATAATTTTAATGATGATATCAACGATGCAAGAGAGTTAGTTGCATTTTGCCGATATGTTCCATGTAAAGTAAATATTATAGAATATAATCCAATTGATAAAGCAAAATTCAAACCGACTACAGAATTGCGATTGAAAAAATTTGTGAGTTATCTTGAAAGTAAAAATATTATCGTAAACTTAAGAAAAAGCAGAGGAAAAGATATTAATGCAGCATGCGGACAATTAGCAAATAAATCTATTTCAGGTTGATGGCAATAACACTTGATGAAATAAAAGCACCCATCTTATCAGAGATGGAAGAGTTTGAAACAAAGTTTCGCACTTTTATGCAAAGTCATGTTCCTTTGTTAGATAAGATTATGCATTACATTGTGAAAAGAAAAGGTAAGCAATTGCGCCCGATGTTTGTTTTTCTCTCTGCAAAAATCTGTGGCACGATGAACGAATCTTCTTACCGTGCTGCTGCACTTATTGAATTACTTCACACTGCTACACTTGTGCATGATGATGTGGTGGATGATTCACATTTACGAAGAGGTTTTTTTTCTTTGAACGCTATCTGGAAAAATAAAATTGCAGTGCTGGTGGGTGATTATCTTCTTTCAAGAGGATTATTGCTGGCAGTGGATAACGAGGACTATAAACTTTTGCAAATCGTATCCAATGCGGTAAAAGAAATGAGCGAAGGTGAACTTCTGCAAATTGAAAAAGCCAGACGATTAGATGTGGATGAAAAAGTGTATTTTGAAATCATCCGTCAGAAAACCGCTGTGCTTATTGCTTCTTGCTGTTCTTGTGGTGCGGCTTCGGTGGGTTGCAACAAAGAAATTATTGAACAGATGCGCCAGTTCGGAGAATTAACGGGAATTGCTTTTCAGATAAAAGATGACTTGTTTGACTATGGAACAGGTAATAAAATCGGCAAACCAATTGGCAACGACATCAAAGAAAAAAAATTTACCCTTCCTCTTATCTATGCGCTAAATCAATCTTCTTTTTTTGAAAAAAGAAAAATTATAGACACAATAAAAAATCATTGTGATGATACTAAAAAAGTCGGCAAGGTGATTGATTTTGTAAATAACAGCGGAGGAATTGAATACGCTGTACAAAAAATGCACTTGTATAAAGATAAAGCACTACAAATGCTTTCTTCATTTAATAATAACGAATCTAAAAAAGCATTAGAACAACTTGTTGTTTTTACTATTGAAAGAAAAAACTAAATACTATGAAAAACAAAATTACTTTCTATATTCTTTTTATTGCTTGCCACTTAATTTTTTCCTGCTCTTCTGATTCTGAGAAAGAAAAAGAAAAAGCACTATCTGTGGATACTTCTCTACATGGATTAACTGGCGTTATTGAAAAAAATCCTCCTACACAATACGGGGACTATATTGTAAAATATCCGAGTGGTATTATTAAGATGAAAGGATTTTATGTGAACGGAAAACGCGAAGGACAATGGGTAAGTTTTTTTGAGAATGGGAATGTGCAGAGTGAAGGATTTTTTAAAGCAGGACTACGTGACGGAAGAACAACAGTTTATTACGAAAGCGGAAAAAAATATTACGATGGATTTTACAAAGATGGCAAAGAAGCGGGGAAGTGGATTTTTTATGATGAGCAGGAAAATAAAGTCAAAGAAATGAATTATGAAATCCTAAATTCAAGTAACTAATGCAACTTTTTATGAGAGAAATAAGGGCAGTTCTAAAAATACAAATAAACGTCATTGCGAAGGAGGAACGACTGAAGCAATCTGTTTTTTCATGTAGAATTTGAATCATGAATCTTTAAACTTTTTTTATTGCACAGCATTCCGACAATTATTTTATTTCTTCAGACAAAAGACAGTCGCTTCATGTAATATAAACTTACGCAAACTCGTATTAACTTTGGGCATTGAGATTGCCGAAATAGCGGTGGTTTTAAATCTTTATCTTTTCCAAAGTTTTTGAAATTTTTATTCCGTTCATGTGTAATTAAAAATTTTATGTAGGTTTGTGTAAGTATCTATAATAGGACTAACGCAAACATTCATTTATAAACTAACATTTATGCCACTAAGACACAAAGACACCAAGTTTTTGTTTTGCAAGAGAATAATTCAATAGAATTTCTTTGTGCCTTGGTGCCTTTGTGGCAGAATAAGAAAACTCTGCGTAAGTCCTATATTGATTATTTTTTTGTATAAGCACTAACTAATTCTTCCCCAATATGGTTTTGCTTTTTTTATCTTATTAAGTTCCGAAAGAATTGGAAAGTTTTCGGGTTTGGTGAGTTGAGCATCGGTGCGTAAAAGTTCTTCGGCAATGGAGTGTGTATAATGAAGGAGTTGAGCATCTTTAGAAATATCAGCAATATGGAAATCAAGAATGCCGCTTTGCTGAGTGCCGGCCATATCGCCAAATCCGCGCAGTTGCATATCTACTTCGGCAATTTCAAAACCATTGTTAGTGCGTACTATAGTTTCTATACGAGTACGTGCATCGGCAGATAATTTATAATCGGTCATCAGTATACAAAAAGATTCTTCGGCTCCTCGTCCTACTCTTCCTCTTAATTGATGGAGTTGTGAAAGACCAAAACGTTCTGCACTTTCAATCACCATCACACTGGCGTTTGGAATGTCCACTCCCACTTCTATTACTGTGGTTGCAACAAGGATGTGCGTTTTACTCTGCACAAAAAGTTTCATGGCAAGGTCGCGTTCATTATTTTTTAATTGTCCGTGTGCAATACCTACATTATACTCCGGCAGTGGAAATTCTTTTCGGATGATTTCAAAGCCATCGCTGAGATTTTTATAGTCCAACTTTTCGGATTCTTTAATGATGGGATACACCACATATATCTGCCTGCCTTTTTTTATCTGCTCTTTCATAAAGTTGAATATCTTGTGTCTTGATGGTTCAAAGCAATGCACCGTCTTGATATGTTTTCTGCCGGGCGGCATTTCATCAATGACAGATATATCAAGGTCTCCATATAAAGTCATAGCGAGTGTGCGTGGAATAGGAGTTGCTGTCATTACAAAAACATGTGGAGGAATCCATCCCAATCCCTTGGGAATGGAAATGCTTTTCTCTCCGCTATTCTGTTGATGTGTAGGGCTCTTCTTCCACAAATTCGCTCTTTGTGCCACTCCAAATCTATGTTGTTCATCTATCACTGCTAATCCCAGATTTTTAAATTGCACTTCTTCTTCAAGAAGAGCATGAGTGCCGATGAGAATATTCAATTCTCCGTTTTGTAATGCTTCGTGAATTATTTTTCGTTCCGATTTTTTTGTAGAACCTGTAAGCAAAGAAATTTTTATACTCATATTTCCCAGTAATTGAGAAATACTATCAAAATGTTGCATCGCCAGAATTTCAGTTGGTGCCATAATACATGCCTGATATCCATTATCAATTGCAAGCAACATACTCATCAGAGCGACAATAGTTTTACCGCTGCCCACATCTCCCTGCAAAAGGCGATTCATCTGTTTGCCCGTATTCATATCATTGCGAATTTCTTTGATGACTCGCTTCTGCGCGTTAGTGAGTTCAAAAGGAAGATGATTGTTGTAAAAATCGTTGAAGCATTTTCCTACGGAAGAAAAAACAAATCCCGAATATGTTTTTTTACGGATAAGTTTCGTCTGCAACAAACGAAGTTGCATGAAAAAGAGTTCATCAAACTTGAGGCGATACTGAGCACGATTGAGCATTTCAGGATTAAGCGGAAGATGAATGTTTAACAACGCTTCTTCATAACTGGGGAAATTATGTTTTTTTATTATTTCTGCCGAAAGCGTTTCAGGAATTTTTCCTTTTATCATTCCATTAAGTATGCGCTGAAGTTTCCATAGTCCTTTACTATCTAACCATCTTGATTCTAATTTTTTTGTGGTACTATACACAGGTTGCATTTTGCTCGCAAGTACTGTATTCTCTTCCGACACAGGTTCAATTTCAGGATGAGCAATGTTGTAATTTCCCTGGAACATGGTTGGCTTGCCAAAAACAATATATTCTACATCTGCTTTGAGATGCGGTATAATCCATTTTATTCCCTGAAACCAAACGAGTATTATCGTTCCTGTATCGTCCTCAAATTCTGCCACAAGTCGTTTTGATTTTCCTTTAGTAATTTCTACATTAGAAAGTTTTCCACGCAGTTGAACAAAAGGCAGTTCTTCTTTAACTTCTTTTATCTTGTAAAATTTTGTGCGGTCAATATAACGGAATGGATAATAAGTCAGTAAATCCCCAAATGTGTGAATATTGATTTCGCTCTTCAATATTTTTGCACGGTCAGGTCCAACGCCTTTGAGGAATTCTATTGGAGTTGAGAGAAAAGGAACAGCAATCATTGAGCATTGAGAATTGTTTGAATTACTAATGAGAGTTGTTAGTTTCTAAATGATTTTCTGAAAACAAAATTACTTAAAAAGAAATATCTTAATGGCTGAAAAAATCTTATACCTTTGAAAATTATTTTCGGAATATGCTTAACATAGAAGTCATAAAGAAAAAAATCATCACTTGCGAATCGCTCCTGCAGCAAATTGCCGTGTGGCAATTACTCAGCAAAAAAATTGTTTTCACAAATGGATGTTTTGACATTCTTCATCCAGGCCATATTGATTATCTTGCCAGAGCAGCTGACCTTGGCGATGTACTTATCATTGGTTTAAATTCAGATATTTCGGTTAAAAAACTTGGCAAGGGAAGTAATCGTCCTATTCAAAATGAAAATGATCGTTCTTTGATTCTTTCCGCAATTCATTTTGTTGATGCAATTATTTTATTTGATGAAGATACACCTTACGAACTCATCAAAATGCTTCAGCCGGATGTTCTTGTAAAAGGTGGCGACTGGGAAGTGGATAATATTGCAGGAGCAGATATTGTAAAAGCAAGAGGAGGAATGGTTACAACAATTCCATTTGTAAAAGAATATTCTACTACTAAGATTGAGAAAAAAATTAAATCTTCGTAACCGTTTTTTTAGGGATGATGTATGACGGTTATTTGCTATCGCATAACAATAATCTTATTGCGAACTTTTTCTATTTCCTTGAAGAGTGATACTATTTCTAATTCATTTATTTTTGATTTATTAGAGAGAGAATCGTAGATGGATTTGATAGAATTCATATCAGCAATAAGATTTCTATAAATAGATTCTTCTTTAAATTCATTAAGCAACCCAAGAATCATATCAAGATATTTTTTTTGCTCCAGAATTTTTTCGTAAACAGGATGTGTTTTATAATTGCACGGAGTATTGCCCAGTGTTAATAATGTTGTATAAAGTCCTTCTATCCATCCGCCAGTAATGACAAGCGATGCAAGTCCGATACGGTCATTGGATTTTAAAGTTTTATCTACTCTATTGTAAGATAAAAAAATAAGTTTTTCCAAACTATCCTTATTAGTTTCAAATAGTTTAAATTTAGTCAACGCCTGTTGATCAAAAGCAAGAGGAATACCCAAATCATCGGCAAGTGTTTTGATACATTTGAGATAGTTGCCCATACTTTCAAATTGCTCATAAGTTATACAGTATGCCATATCACATCCGTAGATTCCAAGATTTATCGCCTTTGCATAACTGGAAGAATAGAGGAAAATTTTTTTATATGAATTAGCTGCCCCTTTTTCAAAAATAAGTCCGGCATTATTATGAGAACGAAGAATATTAAAAGGAATAGGTATGTTACTGATTATCTTATCATATTTAGTTTTGGTAATAGTATCAATGGTTGAAGAATCTTTTGCCAGAGAAACATTATCAGAATTATTCTCCGACGAATTATTTCTGCAAGAGGAGAAAAACATAATCGCAAATACAATCACTGACATTAATATATATCGGAACATAAAATTTAATTAAGAGTATTAACAAAAGTAAATATTATATTGTTACCACAAATAATCAAGGACAGTTTAAAAAATTTATTATTGTTTACTTGCCTGCCTGTGCAGACGGCAGACAGGTAGTGAGCCACGGTTGGTGAGCGAAGCCGAACCAAGCCGAACTATTGATTATTGGTTAATCGTTAATCGTAATCTGTCCTGAATCTTGTCCTGAACCATGGACTGTCGCCAGGGCAGGAGTGTTTCAGGATTTCGGGAAACGTCATTGCGAAGCGTAATTTTTTGTGCAAAAAAAATCAACAAAAGATGAACCGAGGGTGGTTCATCAGTAGGCGTTGCCATGAACACTGATCTTGCCAAAATGACGAGTTCTATTTTTGAAACTGCTCTTATGAATCTTTATTTTCTTTAGGGCAGTTCTAAAAATACAAATAAACGTCATTGCGAAGGAGGAACGACTGAAGCAATCTGTTTTTTCATGTAGAAATAGAGATTGCTTCCTGCTTCGTGCCTCGCAGTCGCAATGACGAAATCAATTTTTGGAA
>JAZDJJ010000051.1:0-12714 GCA_043804035.1 Bacteroidota bacterium | reverse complement strand
GGGCGGTTCCAAAAATTGAACTCGTCATTGCGACTGCGAGGCACGAAGCAGGAAGCAATCTCTATTTCTACATGAAAAAACAGATTGCTTCAGTCGTTCCTCCTTCGCAATGACGTTTATTTGTATTTTTAGAACTGCCCTATACCAAAACGGGATAAAAATCAAAAAAATTTTGCAGAAGAAAAAATAAGTCATCCGATTTAGTTTTTTATCTCCTCGCCAGATAATACAATGTTGAACAATTTTCTTTTCTGAAAATCTGATTTGCCTGTTCTTTCACCTGCTTTGTTGTTACTGCAAGATATTTTTCTGTCTCATTGTTTATAAGATTTGCATCGCCAAGTAATTCTGAAATGGCAAGGTTCAGTGCTTTGCTCATGATGTTCATCTCTGAAAACACCAATATTGATTCCATTTTATTCTGAACTTTCTGTAATTCTTTTTTTTCTACTTCTTCTTTTTTTAATTTCTCTATTTCTTCTTCAATTGCTTTTTCTGCTTCTTTCATTTTCACACCTTTCACTAATTTTCCAGAAATAACAAACATTCCTTTGTCTATACTATCTTCAGAATAAGTGTTGATGTCTGAAAATAATTTTCGGTTCTTTACTAATTCATTGTACAGTCGTGCAGAACTTCCATCAGAAAGAATATCAGAAAGCAAATCGGTAGCATAAAACTCTTTATCCCTGCGAGAACAATTATGAAATACTTTGTAAATGGCATTAAACGGAACTTTACGTCTCACAGTAAGAGAACGAGATTCTTTTTGCGCTGGCTCCACAGGAAGATTACGTTTGTTCTCGGGTCCTTTCGGAATCGGTGCGAACCATTTTTCAGATAATCGTTTCACTTCATCTAACGAAACATTTCCCGCAAGCACCATAATGGCATTGTTTGGACAGTAAAATTTTTTGAAGAATGTTTTTACGTCATTCATCTTTGCTTCGGCAATGTGAGAAATATCTTTCCCAATCGTATCCCACAAATACGGATGTACCTTGAATACTAATGGACGGAGCAAAAGCCAAATATCTTCGTAGGGCTGGTTCAAATATCTTTGTTTGAACTCTTCTATCACAACATTTCTTTGCACCTCCAAACTTTTTTCAGAAAACGCAAGTGAAAGCATACGGTCGCTCTCTAACCAAAAAGCAGTTTCAATATTTGCAGATGGAACAGTGAGATAATAATTTGTGATATCGTTTGAAGTGAATGCATTATTCTCACCTCCAACTCTCTGAAGCGGTTCATCGTAATCAGGAATGTTAATGCTTCCGCCAAACATCAGGTGCTCAAACAAATGTGCAAATCCTGTGCAAGTTGGTTTTTCATCACGTGCACCAACATCGTAAAGAATGTTCATACACACTAACGGAGTGGATTTATCCTCGTGGTGAATGACACGCAGTCCGTTCGGAAAAGAAAATTTTTGAAAGGAAATCATTTTACAATCATTGTTGTTTGGCAAAAATATCTAAAAAAAACAATTCGGAATTTTATTGATTTTTCTATATTCTTCTACAAATCCTTTTTGGTATATTGTGTGTATCGCAATGGATATTAAAAATCGACTATTTATTACTTGTAGGGCGGTTCCAAAAATTGATTTCGTCATTGCGACTGCGAGGCACGAAGCAGGAAGCAATCTCTATTTCTACATGAAAAAACAGATTGCTTCAGTCGTTCCTCCTTCGCAATGACGTTTATTTGTATTTTTAGAACTGCCCATTATTCATCAAGAGTGGACAGGGCTTACTGTAAAAAATCACAAAGATTTGAAAGGGTTGAAATCACAAAACCTGAGGGACCACATGAGTGAAGCAGAACTAATTTTTACTTCACTTGCAGAACTTTCTACTCGGCAGATAGCAGAAACAGAACAGGCAAAAGGATTACAACAAAATGCACAAGATAGTAAAAAAGGCGGAACAGTAGCCAAAAATGCCCGAAAAGAATTGGAAAGCAAAACAGGCAAAAATGTGGTAACAGGTGCAAACTTTTTACCGCCAAAAAAAGAAATTAAAAAAATAAGATGAATGAAAGTTACACATACACCATAGAAAAACAAATAGATGTAATGGTTTATAAACTCTATGAACTTACTGATGAAGAAACAAAAATAATAGAGACGGAATTTGTATTAATCAAAAAAGAATATGAAACAAAAAAAAGAAAAAATTGAGTTGTCAAAAATCTTTTACATTTGCAATCTGTTTAATTAAATTTTGGGAGTATAGCTCAGCTGGTTCAGAGCAATTGCCTTACAAGCAATGGGTCCGCGGTTCGAATCCGTGTACTCCCACAAGTGTGAAGATGTAAAAGATTACACTTTCTTCAGTGCCTGTTCAATATCCCAAATCAAATCTTCAAAGTTTTCTACACCAACTGAAAGTCGGATAAGTTTAGAAGTAATGCTCATTGCTTTACGTTCTTCCGGTTCAACATCCATGTGAGTCATAGTTGCAGGATGTTCTGCAAGAGATTCGGTGCTACCCAAACTCACTGCAAGTTTAATGAGTGAAAGATTATTCAAAAAACGGAACGCTTGTTTTTCTCCTCCTTTCACATCAAATGAAAGCATGGCACCTGACGAAAAAAATTGTTTCTTGTAAATTTTATATTGCGGATTTTTTTTATCTATCAACCCGAGGTAATAAACTTTTTCCACTTTGGGATGCTTGTTTAGATAATCTGCTACTTTCATTGCGTTGTTTGCCTGAAGTTCCATTCGCGGCTTGAGGGTTTCCAAACTTCTGATTAATAACCATCCTGTCCACGAACTTGCCATGTTTCCAAAGAAAGATCTCAGTGTTCGGATTTTTTTCATGTCTTCAGCGGATCCGAGGCATGCACCAGCAATTAAATCGCTATGACCTCCAATATATTTTGTTGCAGAATAAAGAACAATATCGGCACCATGCTTTAGCGGATGCTGCCATAGTGGACCCATATAAGTGTTATCAACGGCAAGAGGTATTTTTTTCTCTTTCGTTGAAAAATGTTTTGCTATACGGGCACACATCTCTATATCAATAAGAGCATTTGTTGGATTAGCAGGTGTTTCTATGAAAATCATTCCAAGACGGTCTTTCATTCCGCTGTCTTCAACTATTTTAATAATTTCTTTTTCTGAATGTGCTGCATTAAAAGAATAGGAATGAATATTGAATTTATTAAGCACTTGTTTAATAAAATGCTCTGTTCCGCCATAGAGAGGAGTGGAATGTAAAATAAAATCACCGGGTTTAAGAAATTCCAAAAAAGTAGTTGAGATTGCTGCAAGTCCGCTTTCAAATACCACGCAATCTTCGGCTTCATCCCAAAGAGTTAATCGGTTCTCAAGTATTTCCAGATTTGGATTATTGAGACGACTATATATTAGTCCGATTTGTTCGTGTGGTTTTTTCTCACGATATCCATAAGCAATTTCGAAAAATGCTTTCCCTTCTTCAGCAGTTTTAAAAACGAAAGTGGAAGTTTGAAAGATAGGACATTTAATAGCTCCCTCACTCAATTCGGGATTATATCCATAACTCATCATGAGTGATTCTGGTTTGAAATTTTTCTTCATAAAAAATATTTTTAAAAGGCAATATTAAGATTTTATTTCAAAACAACTCGAGTTTTTAAAAAATATTTTTTTCTTTGCGACTTTTGGGTTATTAACAAAAAAGCAAAAAATGAATAATTCTATTGTAAAAAATTTTGGAAATCTTATCACGGATGAAAGGGATTTTATGAAAAATGTATTTTTAGAACTGTCCTGCATTTATCTGCGTTATCTGCGAGAGGTAACAGGGGCTGAATAGCGCCCTTTATTTTATCAAAATCATTTTTCTAAAAGAGATGTTCTCGTTCAAGCCGGTTATAGAATAATAATATACACCTTGTGCCCAGTTGAAAGTATCTATTTTTATTGTCCCCGATTTTTCTACAATTTGCTTACTATAAATTTTTTGCCCTTTGGCATTGAACAAAACGAATGTTACATTTATTGGTTTTGCATTTAAAGAATACTGGATACTTACAGCATTTGAAGCAGGATTAGGAAAAGGTAAAGAAATATACGCATTACTATGAGTTGATATTTCTACATTAGTGCCTAACGTATCAAACACTGCCAGCACTTTCATATCATCAAAATAAAAACCATCGTAGGAATAATACATATCACTTACTAAAGTAAATTTCAGTTTAAGATGATGTCCAATAAAATCTGATAAATTAATTTCTTCTTTTATCCAGTTTTTCTGAACACCTTCATAAATAGGTTCGCCAAGCAATGGAGAAACTTTTTTGGGGGTTGTATATTTGCCACACAACTGTGTCCAAGTGGCACCGCTATCTGTAGATGCTGACAAATAAACAAAATCGTACAGTGGTTCTATTTCCCATTTAGCATAAAAGTTAAGCATTGCTGATAAAGCATGAGTAAGGTCAATATTTCCGTTCAGAGTAATTGAATTGGTACTATCCTCAAGATATGTAGAATATGGCGAATCGGTGATAGAAGATGGAGAAGAAGAATAATCTTCATTCGTTATATCCCATCCTCCTGTAAAGGAAGACCAATTCGTAAAATTTGTACAATCATCATTAAACACGGTGATAGGTCGTCCATAAATTTTTGTGATAGTATCGGAATAAATGTATAAACCACTATTAACTTGCAATACATATTTAATATTTTGTCCGGGTTGAATAGTTGGGCTTAACGTGAATGATATAGAATCTATGCGTGTTTCAAGAATATTCATTCCCGTAAATATTTTTTGCGTTCCCACAGAAGAGATGTTGCTAATAGGAATAATAGAAACAGTGAAAGTACTACTATCTAATCCTAATCGCTGGATGTCAAAATTAAAATATCCTGTTTTATTTAGAATAAAAGGAGCAGGAGATAAAGCAATATCTGTTGCAACAGCATATTTTCCTAAAAGCTTGGCGGCAGTTAGATTTTGAAACATATTTTGATTGCACAAATAAATAATGCGAGAAGTGTCTGGCCAAAAACCATCATATCCATTACCAACTTCTGACGTAAAAGATAGTATTTTATTTTTACTTGTTTGTTCTCCATACATCCAATCATTAGATTCTCCATTAACGAGATATCCTAAAACTTCATTACATGTTCCATAGACATAATTATTTTTTTTTGTTAGAATATCAGCATATTTTCTGAACAATAAAGAATCCGGTGTGTATAACGAAGGAATATATCCCCAAGGGTATATCAACAGATCACTATAAGTATGATAGTTGAGAGTTATTTTAAAATTGTGGGCATTGCAAAAATCTCTGACGTTTTGTGTTTCTGCTTCAGAGAAGGCAGAAACACCACGATAGGTTGCCATAGAGTCAATAGGCGAAGAACCCATATCATCATACCCCCACATATATCCATAATTTCTGTTTAAATCAACTCCAAACGAACCATCTCCATTATTTATTCTGTTCTTTCGCCACATACCACCACCCTGAGGAGATATAGTTTGGTTATACACGTAACCATCAGGATTTACGCAAGGAATAAAATACATTTCGGTATTATCAACGAGATTGCGTATTTCAGTATTGGTTGAATAATTTTCAAGTAAATAGTACATATAATATATCAGTAGTTGCATCCCTTGTGGCTCACGGGCATGATGTAATGCTGTGTATAAAATTTCCGGTTCAGGTTCATCAATGTTTGGATTATCCGAAATTTTCACCCAGTAAATAGTACGTCCTTCGGATGTTGTAGTCGGAGTAGTAGATTGTTTAATAGTAATCAAATTAGGGAACAAAGCAGCCATAGTATCTAATTCTGCAAGCATTTCGTTGTATGTATAAAATCCACCCATTGATCCTTTTGAAAAATGCACAGGCGTAGTATATGTATCTGGATAACTACCGCAAGAACTTGTTCTTTTAATAGCAGATTTAACAGGACTTTGCAGATTGCGATTTCTGTAATACGATGAAACATCATCAATCATTACTTCGCATTTAAAACCATTCTTGCGAATAAGTTGTATTTCGTTTTCCGAAAAGTCGGAAATCACAAATACTCCTTTTCGTATCTCTCCTTCAAGTGCAATACCTAATTTGCTCAGAGCAATGAGCCCTTTTTCATCTGCATAAACTTTGACACGTGAATATTTTTGTGAAAAAGTATTTGTTGCAAAAACAAATGTCAGAACGAAAAATAATAATTTTGTTTTCATAATTATAGATTTAGAACTTACATACAAACGTACATAAAATTTTAATTATATATATTTTTCGGCAAGCTCAATACGAGTCATGTCGCGATGACGAAACCAATTTTTGGGACTGCCCTTAAATCAATTTTCGTAAAGATGTATCTTCTGAAAATTTCATCTGCTCTCTGTTGATTTTTTGCAAAAGATTTAATCCCGGCTTTTTTCCTTTTTCTATTGTTCCGATTTCTTTTTCCATTCCCAAAAATTCTGCTCCGTTTTTTGTTGCCCAAGTAATTACTGATTCAAAAGCAATTTGAGGAAAATATTTTGAAATAGTTTTTATCTCATCAAAAACAGAAAGTGAATCATTAGAAGCCAAACTATCCGTGCCAATGGTTATAGTTAATTCTTCTTCAAGAAACATCGGTATGTCGGGAAGTTTTTTTTCAATATAAAGATTGGAATTAGGACAGAAGCACCAGAAAAGTTTGTTGTTCATTGTTCGTTGTTCGTTGTTCAAAAAGAAAAATTGTTTTGCCCAGCGAATATTTTCTCTATCAGTATAAGTGTTATGAACGAGTTGGATTTTTTTTGCATTATATAAACGAGATAAAACATATTGCAACGAATTTTTTTCGGATGGTTGAAAAAAACTTGTGTCAATTCCCCACGTTTTTAAACGTTCTTGAATTTTTCCGCTATTCTCTCTGAATAAAAGATTTTCATCTTCGCTTTCCTGATTATGAACTGTGAGGATTTCGTTTGAATGAGAATTATATTCGTTAATGAGATAAAGTAATTTTTCTGATGCAGAATATGGTGAGTGTGGAGTGATTGATGACCGATGATTGATAATTGATGATTGAAGTTGTTTTCCTTTTTTAAATTCCCATTCGGCTCTGTCGGGATGGAACCCAAGTACTTCAATGAAAGTATAATATTTTAATTGCTGTTTTGCTTTCTGTGCAAAAGAATAATCCGAATTGGAAATATCTCCCACGGCAACTATGCCATTTTGAATCATCTCATTTTCTGCTTTTATTAGTGCATCTTCAATTTCTTCTATAGAAATTTTTCTTCGCACTTCTTCCACTCTTCTTAAAAACTCATCCAATCCTTCCCCTTTCGGCATCTTGCTTTTGAGATAGGATAATTCAAGATGGCAATGAGTGTTGACAAACCCGGGACAAATTACTCCTTCAAAATATTCAACATCTAAAGAGATTTTTTTTTTCATCAGAAGACAGTACATCTAAAATTTTTCCTTCATCATCAATAATCACAATTCCATTTTTAATCGGTGGAGATGAAACAGGAAAAATATAATCGGCAGAAATTTTTCTCATTGTAAAAAGTTTTTCAGGATAATTTGCATTGTTCGTTATTCTGTTTTTATGCAATTACATATGGGGAAAAGTTAACCAATTAGCGTGACCACATAAAAACTTTTGGGTTGTTTGAAAATTGTTTGAATGTTTCATCATCAGAAAAAATGATGTAACAAAAATCTATAAAGGGTAAAATCAGAAAGCAACCGCCAATCGTTCCGATGTAAACAAACGGAATGTAAGGTTTGGTTCCCAAATAAATGCGATGTAGTCCAAGTATACCGAATGGAAGAGGTAAAGCAAATATCGCAGCAATTACTTTTTTGTTTTCATGTTTTTTTAAAGACAATTTTGTAGTAATGGTATCTGTGGTATCTGAGTTAATTTGAAAAATAATAGATGAACCTTTTTCTGTCGGTTCGGCTACGGAAAAAAAAGAAAGTAAAAGAAAAAACAAAACGAAAAATAATATTTGCTTACTCATTATTTTATAGATATTATTGTTTGGGTTTGGTATGAAAGCGGGATACTTTTTTTAATAAACAAAATTTATTTTCTTTTCAATTTCCGTTCTATCCAAGCAAAGATATCTCCTTTGTCTTTTGATTCAATTTCATTGCGGATGGTTATTGCCAGTTCCACATAATAATCAAGTTTGTATCGCCTGAGCCAAAGTTCGGCATCCTTTTTTTTATTAATGACATTCACTGTTGCTGCCCAGATAAATTTTTTGTTTTTTGCCAACCAATGAAATGCTTTTACATCACCTTGTACAGCATGAAAAAAGGCAGCAATTTCGTAATATTTTTTGTCTGATAATTCTTTTAATGCTTTATCGTAACCACTAATGGCATAGTGGAGCAAGACCAATTCCGTGAAATTATTTTTCAGTAGCCATTGTCGCGATTCATCGTTGCCCCTGATGAGTTTTATAAGATGAATTATGGCTTCACGGTTGTACATTTGTTTAGTATTTTAAAAACGAATTGCTTCACAATAATCTACGAAGTATCTGTGTTTGCTTCGCAAACAAACAATACTTATCAATAAAATAATAAAATCCGTATATATTTTTTTCTATCCTTTACTATGCAATCTATGTGATATAACATCAAATTTTTACTATGCCGCCTTTTGATATATTTTTCAATACAACAAAACTACATTTTTATTACTCCTCAGCAAGTTTGCAAAAAATTCTTTTATTTAAATAATAACTGAATGCCATTTATCTTATCTTCGTATTTTAATTTTCATATCTTTCTTTTATGAGAAAAAAAATTATTGTAGGCAATTGGAAAATGAATAAAACATTGCAAGAAGGATTGGATGAGTTTGTTCATATTTTTAAATTACTTGATAGGGAAAGTAACATTACAGATGAAATGTCTAAATGGCCAATTATCATCATGGCACCAACTTATATTCACTTATCCGATACAGTTGGTTTTGCTCAGGGATGGAATGTAAAAATAGCAGCACAAAATTGTTCTTCTGAAAATGATGGTGCTTTTACCGGAGAAATTTCTGCCTCTATGCTCAAAGCCGTTAATGTAGATTATGTAATTGTCGGACATTCTGAGCGTAGAAATTATTTTCATGAAACAAATGAAATTATCGCAAAGAAAATAAGTCGTGCTCTTGAAAATAAATTATCAGTGATTTGCTGCATCGGAGAAACTTTGCAGGAGCGTGATTCAGGAAAAGAATTTCAAATCATTACTCAGCAGATAGAAGAATGTTTGTTTCATTTATCAGTAATCAATGGTCATTTATCGGTAGTGAATGCAACGAATAATGGACAACCGTCCCATGTCGTGATTGCATACGAACCCGTTTGGGCAATTGGTACAGGAAGAAATGCTACACCTGAACAGGCACAAGAGATGCACCACTACATTCGTTCTGTTATTTCAAAAAAATTCGGAAAAGAAATTTCGGAAAATATTTCTATTCTTTATGGTGGCAGTTGCAATTCAAAAAATGCTCAGAGTATTTTTTCTCAGCCCGATGTGGATGGAGGACTCATCGGTGGTGCTTCGCTTAATGCACAGGAGTTTGTGAAAGTGATAAAAGCAGCTCTGTGAGAAAGATGAAAAAAATAGATATATATATTATCAAGAAATTTCTCGGGACTTTCTTTTTTTCTATCACACTCATCCTGATGATTTTTGTTGTGTTCGATATATCAGAGCGGATGGATGATTTTCTTAATAAGAAACCTCCATTGAATGAAATTATTTTTGATTACTATCTTAACTTCATTCCATTTTACGGAAATTTACTGAGCCCCCTTTTCACTTTCATCGCAGTCATTTATTTTACTTCCCGCATGGCGTATCGCAGTGAGATTATCGCTATTCTTAGCAGCGGTATTAGTTTTCGCAGATTATTACTGCCATATATGTTATCTGCAACAGTTCTTGCTTTCTTATCTCTTTACCTGAATCATTTTGTTATTCCGAAATCAAATGAAATACGATTAACCTTTGAAGATAAATATTTAAAAAATCAATTCTTTAACGAGGACAGAAACATTCACAGACAAATTGCACCTGAAACATTTATTTATTTCAGCAGTTTTAATAATCAACAGAATACAGGATATCGGTTTACATTAGAAAAAATTCGGGATGGGAAAAGATATTATTATCTGAAATCGGATTATATTATGTGGGATAGTTTGACAAACAGATGGTTAATCAAAAATTATTTTATCAGACAGATAAACGGAATTGCTGAGGTGATAAAAACTGGAGCCGAATTAGATACTGTACTCAATTTTCATCCTTCCGAATTTGGTAGAAGAATTAATAATGTGGAGACCATGCCTACTCCTCAACTCGTGCAATTTATTGATGAAGAAAAGAAAAAAGGATCGTATAATATTCCTTTTTATGATGTTGCAAAGCAGGAACGTTCTTCTTATCCGTTTGCAACATTTGTTTTAACATTGATAGGGGCTTCTGTGGCAAGCAGAAAAATAAGAGGAGGTCTTGGTTTGCATATTATGTTCGGATTGTTTATCAGTTTTACTTATATTCTTTTCATGAAATTTGCAACTACATTCGCTACTAACGGAGGAGTTCCTGCATATATAGCAGTATGGATTCCGAATATAATTTTTATTGTTATGGCAATCTTAATGCTGAAGAAAGCACCTAAGTAAATAATATGAATGAGAAAAATTTTCATCCCCATAATTTATAGATGGGTATACATTTTGTTTTTTTGGCAACATTTTTTTAAAAATTCGTCAGGAGAAAATGGAAAATAGCGATGTAAAAAAGAGGAATTTTTCTATTTTCTAACTACTCATTTCTTTTTTCTATACCATTTTCTATCTTCACACCTGTCTGCAGGGCATAGGCAGATAATCAAATACTTGTATTGATCTTTGGGCATTGATCTTGGTAATTGATCTTTGCCGAAATCTGCCGAACTAAATGAATTAACTCCGTCATTTATGGCGGAGAAAGAAACAAAATAATAACACGGGCTTCAGCCCTAATAAAAAGCAATTAATCTTGTAGTGATCTTGCCGAACTAAACGATTATACCAATTGAAAGTTATGGCTAAAGCCGTTAGATACCTGTCTGCGTCTGCCTGTGCGACCACGCAGACAGGTGACGCACAGGCAGATTGGATTCCATTATCCTCCGTCATAAATGACGAAGTTAATAATTCCATCTGTTCTTCAATCTGCGTAACATCAGTTAATAATCAACTTTTATCTAAACAGCACCACTCTCCTATTCACTGTTCCGCTTTCTGTAATAATTTCAATATGGTACACGCCTTCCGCTAACGTTTCTGTATTAATATCATACTTATGCTTCATAAGTCCTGCACCTTGTACTCCATCGCTGCGCATTATTTTCACCTTTTCACCAATCATGTTAATCATATAAATGTCAATTGGTGTTTCAATCGTAGTGTTGAACTCAAGCGTGAATTGGTTTATTGCAGGATTTGGATAAATACGAATATCCTGTAACGGCTCTGTGTATGCAATCACATCAATAGGATTTACCACAACAAGAATAGCAACATTGTTGGAGCATCCATAAATATTCGTTCCCGTTACAGTATAAGTTGTAGTAACAGTAGGCGAAGCAATAACATTCTGTCCTGTGGTGGTGTTCAATCCGCCAGTTGGCTGAGATGTCCATGAATAAGTCGCAGCATTGTATGCTGTAAGTATGGTTGAATTGCCTTGCTTAATAACAACTGAATAAGTGTTTGCAGTAACAAGTGGTGAAGGATTGATAGTTAGTTTTATCGTATCAGCAGGACTTTTTCCGCAGCCGGAAGAAAAATCAACAACATAGTACATATACATTCCAACTATAGTTTTTCTTGTGTTGAATGAATTGCCTGTTCCTATTATATTGATAAACGAAGGGTCGTTAGACCATTGCAGATTAGTTCCCATAGAAGCAAGAATAGCCGGACTGCCGTAGCAAACTGTAATATCATTTGCAATAGGTTTAACAGGAATTGCATTTATGGAAAGTGTTACCGAATCAGCATCGCTACCTATACATCCTGCCAAACTATCGGTAACATAATAAGTATAAACGCCAACCGCTGTTTGTCCTGTGTTGTATGACTTGCCTGAATGAACAAGATTAGTCAAAGTAACATCGCTATACCACTTAACATTTGTTCCCGTTGATATAAGTGATGGAACAGAATTACCCTCGCACACTGCAACATTGTTTGCAACAGGAATAGGAGGAGAAAGCATAATCGTTAATACGGAAGTATCAGTTACGCTCTTACATCCCGTTAGTACATCCATTTGATTTACATAATAAGTGTATGCTCCCGGAGTTGTTTGTCCGGTTGCAAAAGAATTTCCTGTGAATACAAGTGTGCCTGATATATCATACCATTGGATATTTGTTCCGCTTGCTGTAAGATTTGGAATTGTTGCCGCAGAACAAACAACAGTATCAAGTGCATCAGGTGCAGATGGCAATGTATTGATAGTAAGAGTTACTGTATCTGATTTGCTTTGACATCCTGTAATGGAACTTGTTTGTGTTACATAATAAGTATAAGTCCCCGCAGCAGTTGGTGTTGGAGTAAATGGACTTCCACTAAATACAAGTGTTGTCAAAGTTGGATTGCTCCACCATTGAATATTGCTTCCACTTGCAGAGAATGAAGGATTGGTTGTTCCAAA